>NZ_BAAAYN010000027.1:0-36082 GCF_039536245.1 Cryptosporangium minutisporangium
GGTTGTCGCGCTCTCCGGACAGCATGAGGGGTAGTTGTCGCGCTCTCCGGGTGGCGCCCGCAGGGGTTGTCGTGCATTCCGGGCGACGCACGCAGTTGGCTGTCGCGCTGTCCGGGCGGCGGCTGGGGCGGTTGTGACGTTCCCCGGGCAGCGCGCGGGGTGGTTGTCGCGCTCCTCGGGCGACGCACGCAATGGTTGTCGCGCTCTCCGGACAGCGTGAGGGGTGGTTGTCGCGCTCTCCGGGTGGCGCCCGCAGTGGTTGTCGTGCATTCCGGACCATGGCACTGGAAGCGCAACAACCATCTCGGCGGGCACCCGAAACGGCGACAACCATCCCTGCCTACGGCGTGCTGACCCGCGGGCGTGCCCAGCATCAGGCGAGGGCTCGGGCGGATGCCCTCCGCCGGGCAGCGGCGTTCCGCTGCTACCCAACCAGCGCTCCGCTTTGGAGGCGTTGCCGACCGCAGCCCGCCGCTCAGACGTTGGGTCCCCGAAAAATCGCGGCGGGCACCCTGCGCGGCGGCGCCAGCGCAGCGGCCCGGCACGACGAGCACGGCCTGGCGGGCCCGCCACGCCTGGCGGGTTCAGCACGCCTGGCGGGTTCAGCACGCCTGGCGGGTTCAGCACGCCTGGCGGGTTCAGCACGCCTGGCGGGTTCAGCACGCCTGGCGGGTTCAGCACGCCTGGCGGGTTCAGCACGCCTGGCGGGTTCAGCACGCCTGGCGGGTTCAGCACGCCTGGCGGGTTCAGCACGCCTGGCGGGTTCAGCACGCCTGGCGGGTTCAGCACGCCTGGCGGGTTCAGCACGCCTGGCGGGTTCAGCACGCCTGGCGGGTTCAGCACGCCTGGCGGGTTCAGCACGCCTGGCGGGTTCAGCACGCCTGGCGGCTTCAGCACGCCTGGCGGCTTCAGCACGCCTGGCGGCTTCAGCACGCTCGCGCGCTATACCTACCGTCTTGCTGGTCGAGGCGCAGATCCAGACCGAACGTCTTCGACAGCGTCTCGGCGGTGAGCGCCTCGGCCAACGGACCCGCCGCGACCACCGCACCCTCTCGCAGCAGCAGCGCATGCGTGATCCCCGGCGGGATCTCCTCGACGTGGTGCGTGACCAGCACCAGCGCCGGTGCCGCCGGGTCGCTGGCCAAGGTCGACAGGCGACGGACCAGGTCTTCCCGGCCACCGAGGTCCAGCCCGGCCGCCGGCTCGTCGAGCATCAGCACCTCGGGGTCGGTCATCAGGGCACGAGCGATCTGGACGCGCTTGCGCTCGCCCTCGCTCAGCGTCCCGTAGAGCCGGGCGGCCAGGTGGTCGACGCCGAACTGGGCCAGCAGCGTGCGGCCGCGCGAGGCGTCCACCGCGTCGTACTCCTCGGTGAAGCGGCCGAGCACCGCGTACGCGGCCGTCAGCACCACGTCCGAGACCGTCTCGTCCGCCGGGATCCGCTCGGCGAGGGACGCGGACGACAGACCGATCCGCGGCCGCAGCTCGAACACGTCCACCTTGCCGAGCTGTTCGCCGAGGATCGCGACCCGCCCTCGGGTGGGGTGCAGACGCGCGGCCGCGACCGACAGGAGCGTGGTCTTCCCGGCACCGTTCGGGCCGAGCACCACCCAGCGTTCGTCCTCGCGGACCTGCCAGTCGACCTCCTGCAACAGGTCGTTGCCGCTGCGCGTGACGGTGACGCCGGCCAGGTCGATCACGGCGTCCTCGTCCGGCTCCGGATAGGTCCGCGGAGCAGGTGCGGGCGTGGCGGCCTTCGCCGCAGCACCCGCCTTCGCCTCGGCACCCGTCTCCGCCACAGCACCGGCCTTCGCCGAGGCACCGGCACCGGCCACCGCCGAGGCGGGCACCACGGAAACTCCGGAGGTCACGGAGAAGATCGGCGAAACCGACGGGACGGTCGCGCGACCGACGACACGCTCGGACGAGCGCTGATCCTCGGCGGAATCACTCGGGCCGACGACACGACTGGCGTTGCGTTCCGCAGGACGGTTCGAACGGGGAGCGGCAGGCACACGCCCATCCAACAACACCCGGGCCAGTCGCCGACGCCCTCCCCCGGCCCGGCGCGCCGAAGCCCCCGGCCCGGCACGCCGACGGTAGCCGGGAGAACCGCTCATCCCGGGAGCAGTAGTTACGTTTGTCAGACCCGCCCCCTAATCTGTGCACATCAGGCTTGCAGTGCAGGTCCGGCTCACTGGGGGCGCACGATGAGCGAAACGACGGCCGATCCCGACGGACCCTGGCCGGGCCACCCGTTTCCCCTGGGTGCCACCTGGGACGGCGACGGTGTGAACTTCGCCCTCTGGAGCCCGCACGCGGTCGGCGTCGACCTCTGCCTGTTCGACGAGGCGGGGCACGAACGACGCCTGATGCTCGAAGAGAGCACCTACCACGTCTGGCACGGATACGTCCCGGACGTCGGCCCCGGCCAGCGCTACGGCTACCGCGTCCACGGGCCGTGGAACCCGATCGCCGGACACCGGTTCAACCCCGCCAAGCTGCTGATGGACCCGTACGCCCGGGCCTACTCCGGGCAGGTGACCTACGACCAGGCGCTGTACGGCCACACCGGTGACGCGTCCCGCGGCTGGCCGGATCCGCACGACTCGGCGCCCTACACGCTGCGCTCGGTCGTGCTGGCCCGCGCGACCGGCCTCTCCCACACCAGGCCCCGGGTGCCGTGGGAGGACACGGTCATCTACGAACTGCACGTCCGCGGCTTCACGATGCGCCACCCGGAGGTCCCGGAGCACCTGCGCGGCACCTACTCCGGGCTCGCCCACCCCGCCGCCATCGACCACCTGGTGAAACTAGGGGTGACGAGCGTCGAGCTGCTGCCGGTGCACCACATGGTCACCGAACCCACGATCGCCGCCCGCGGACTGCCCAACTACTGGGGCTACAACACGCTGGGATACTTCGCGCCGGACTCCCGCTTCTCGTCCCGTGGCGACGCGGGCGGCCAGGTCGAGGAATTCCGCGACATGGTGGCCGCGCTGCACGCGGCCGGCATCGAGGTCATCCTCGACGTGGTCTACAACCACACGGCCGAGGGCGGCGGCGACGGTCCGACGCTCAGCTTCCGCGGGATCGACAACCGCGGCTACTACCGGCTCGACCCGTCCGACGGCAGCCGGTACGTCGACTACACCGGCTGCGGCAACACGTTGGACGCCCGGCAGCCGGCGGTGCTGCAGATGCTGATGGACTCGCTCCGGTACTGGGCGCTGGACATGGGCGTCGACGGGTTCCGCTTCGACCTCGCGTCCGCTCTGGCGCGGTCGATGCACGACGTCGACCAACTGTCCGCCTTCATGGCGGTCATCCACCAGGACCCGGTGGTCAACCAGCTCAAGCTGATCGCCGAGCCGTGGGACGTCGGCGCCGGCGGATACCAGGTCGGCAACTTTCCGCCACTGTGGACCGAATGGAACGGCCGTTACCGGGACTCCGTCCGCGACCTGTGGCGGGGCGGCATCCGCGGCCTCGGCGAACTGGGGTACCGGCTCTCCGGGTCCTCGGACCTCTACCAGGACGACGGGCGGCGCCCGTTCGCGTCGATCAACTTCATCACCGCGCACGACGGCTTCACGATGCGCGATCTGTTCACGTACAACCACAAACACAACGACGCGAACCGCGAGCAGAACCGGGACGGCACCGACGACAACCGGTCCTGGAACTGCGGGGTCGAGGGCGAGACCGACGACGGCGCGGTCGTGGCGCTGCGCAACCGCCAGATCCGCAACGCGCTGGCCACGCTCGTTCTCTCCGCCGGGGTACCGATGCTCACCGCAGGCGACGAGATGCGGCGAACGCAGGGCGGCAACAACAACGCCTACTGCCAGGACAACGAGCTGTCCTGGATGGACTGGAAGCTGACCCCGGAGGACGAGAGCCTGCTCGGGTTCACCTCGCGGCTGCTCGCGCTGCGGTCACGCGCACCGGTGTTCCGCCAGCGCTCGTTCTTCGTCGGCGCGCCGACCGATGTCGACAGCCCCGTCAGCGACCTGTGCTGGTTCCGGCCGGACGGCGGGCTAATGAGCCCCGAGGACTGGAACCGCCACGACGCCCGGACGCTCGGCATGTTCCTCAACGGCGAACAGATCCGGAACCGGACGCTGCGCGGAGAGCGCATCGTCGACGACTCGTACCTGCTCTGGGTTCACGCCGCCGACGGTGACCTCGAAGTGCGGTTGCCCGGCCCGCCCTGGGCCGAGCGGTACCACGTCGTGTTCGACACCGCCCGGCCGGACCTGCCGGACGGTGGCGAGTTGCTGGACGGCGGCACGTCCCGGCCGTTGTCGGCCTGGTCCACGGTGCTGCTGCGGGTGGTGGGCCGCCCCTAGCTGGTGCTGGCCGAGCCGAGGGCCACGCCGAGAACGAAGATCAGGAACAGGATTCCCACCCCGACGAGTAACCAGAGTGCGGCGGCACGCCCGAAGATGCCGCGGTTCCGCTCGGTGACCTCCTTGTACCCGTCGGCGGTGTTCCCCGGCGGTGGCTGGTCGATCACGGCTGCCCGGCGGCTCCCCCGGCCCAGCCCGCCCATCAGGCCACCGAGTCCGCTCGGCGGACCGCCGTCGACGAACGTGTCGCCGACCACGGGCCCGCCGACGTTCTCCAACTCGGAGAAGATCGTCGCCTCCCGGCGGCGGAGCACCGAGAGCTCGCGGGAGAGCGACCACAAGCGACCGAACGCGTGCCACGCCGCGATCGCGACGATGGGCAGCGCCACCAGCGTGAGCGCGCTGAACAGCATGCCGACGCCGGTCTCGTCGGACGCGAACGAGACCGCGGCCAGACCGGCGACGACGATCAGACCGACGAACGCCAGCCCGAACCCGAGCAACCCGAAGATGTCGATGGCCGAGCGCATCCGAGCTTTGACCTGGTCGATGCGCGCGTGGACGACCCGCAGCTCGTCCTCGAGACTCGACAGTCCGCGCCCGTCGTCCGAGCGGTCCGCCACGGTCTCCGAAGATCCTGGAGGCTCCGTGGCGGACCGACCGGTACCGCCTGCAAACACCATGCGTGAATTATGGGCCAGAACTACTTCAGGCGGTCGTCACTAGACCGAGCTCGACCGGATCCGTGAGCAGGTCGTGGTACGGCAGCACCCGCACCGTGTAGCCGAACGGTCCGGCCTGCTCGAGCGGGATATCCGCCTCGTACCGGTAGGTGTCACCCCCGTTGCCCAGCGGACGCATCGGCACCGCGTGGACGTCGTGCAGTACGTCGTCCATGTCGACGGTTCCGTAGCAGGCCTGCACGGCGACCGCCTCCGGCGCCAGACCGCCGAGATTGACCTCGGCGCGTACGTTGACGGTCGCACCGAGCTCGGGCGTGTCGCCGATGCCGGACGACTCGACGTGGGCCACCTTGACGCCGTTCCAGTGCTCGGCGACCTGTCCGCGCCACTCGGCGAGCCTGCGCGCACCGGCGTAGTCGTCGGCGAGGACCCGGATCGAGCTGCGCGCCGCCGGGGCGTAGAGCCGCTCGACGTAGTCGCTGACCATCCGGGTGGCGGTCAGCTTCGGCCCCATCGAGCTGAGCGTGTGCCGGACCATCTCCAGCCAGCGCGCCGGGATGCCGTCCTCGCCGCGGTCGTAGAACAGCGTCCGGACGTGGGTGCTGAGCAGGTCGTAGAAGGCTGCCGCCTCCAGGTCGTCCCGCCGGTCGGGGTCGATGACGCCGTCCGCGGTGGGGATCGCCCAGCCGTTCTCGCCGTCGTACATCTCGTCCCACCACCCGTCCCGGATGGACAGGTTGAGACCGCCGTTGAGCGACGCCTTCATGCCGGACGTCCCACAGGCCTCCAGCGGACGCAGCGGGTTGTTCAGCCAGACGTCGCAGCCCCAGTAGAGGTACCGGGCCATGCCGATGTCGTAGTCGGGCAGGAACACGATCCGGTTGCGGACGGCCGGGTCGTCGGTGAACCGCACCATCTGCTGGATCAGCATCTTGCCGCCCTCGTCCGCCGGGTGGCTCTTACCGGCGATGACGATCTGCAGTGGGCGCTCCGGGTCCAGCAGCAGCGAGCGGAGCCGGTCGGGGTCCCGCAGCATCAGCGTGAGCCGCTTGTACGACGGAACGCGCCGCGCGAACCCGATCGTCAGGACGTCCGGGTCGAACACCGAGTCGATCCAGCCCAGCTCGGCCACGGTGTGCCCGCGCCGCAGCGACGACTCGCGCAACCGGCGGCGGACCTCGCCGACCAGCTTCGCGCGCAGCGTCCGCCTGGTCGCCCAGAGCCGTTCGGCAGGCACTCCCGCGATCGCCGACCAGAGCTCGTCGTTGACCTGGCCGGAGCCGAGCTCCGCGGTCTCGCGCGCCACCCAGGTCGGCGCGTGGACGCCGTTGGTGACCGAGGTGATCGGCACCTCGGTCGCCTCGAAGCCCGGCCAGAGACCGTTGAACATCGAACGACTGACGTCGCCGTGCAGCTTGCTGACGCCGTTGGCGCGCTGGCCGAGGCGCAGGCCCATGTGGGCCATGTTGAACACGCCCGAGTCGTCCTCGGCACCGAGCGCGAGCAACCGTTCGATCGGGATGCCCGGGACGTCGGCGAGGACACCGGCACCGAACACGTGCGCGATGAGGTCGCGCGAGAAGCGGTCGATGCCGGCCGGGACCGGAGTGTGCGTGGTGAACACCGTCCCGGCCCGCACCGCGTGGAGCGCCTGGTCGAACGTCAGTCCGGCGCCTTGGACGAGTTCGCGGATGCGCTCCACCCCGAGGAAGCCCGCGTGGCCCTCGTTGGTGTGGAACACCTCCGGGGCGGGCTCACCGGTCAGCGCCGCGTAGGCGCGCAGCGCGCGGACGCCACCGATGCCGAGCAGGATCTCCTGCAGCAGGCGGTGGTCGGCACCGCCGCCGTACAGACGGTCGGTGACGTTCCGCTCGGTCGGGCTGTTGTCCTCGATATCGGAGTCCAGCAGCAGCAGCGGAACCCGCCCGACCTGGGCCTTCCAGACGTGCGCGTGCAGCACACGGTGCTCCGGCAGGTTCACCGAGATCTTCAGCGGCGCCCCGTCCGCGTCGGTCAGCCGCTGCAACGGCAGGCCGTGCGGGTCCAGCGGCGGGTAGTGCTCGGCCTGCCAGCCGTCCGCGGTGAGGGACTGACTAAAATATCCGGATCGATACAGAAGGCCGACACCGACGATCGGCGCGCCGAGGTCACTGGCTGCTTTGAGGTGGTCGCCCGCCAGGATGCCGAGGCCTCCGGAGTACTGCGGCAGCACCTCGGTGATGCCGAACTCCGGCGAAAAGTAGGCGATCGACGCCGGCAGCGGCTCACCCGAGTCGGCGCCGAGCTGGGCCTGCTCCTGGTACCAGCGGGGCTCCGTCAGGTAGCGCTGCAACTCGGCGTGGGCCGCGTTCAGGCGCTCCAAGAAGCCGGGGTCGGCGGCCAGGGCCTCCAGCCGCTGGCCGGACACCTCGCCCAGCAGCCGTACCGGATCCTGCCGGACCTGCTCCCAGACCTTGGGGTCCACCGAGGCGAAGAGGTCGACCGTGGGCGGGTTCCACGACCACCGCAGGTTCATCACGAGCTCACCCAGCGGGGCCAGTGGTTCGGGCAACTTGGCCCGCACGGTAAAACGACGTAGGGCTCTCACGGGGCGCACCCTACCGACGCTGGGGTTGGTTCCCGTGTCACGGGCGCGAACATTGCCTCCGTGTCCCGCAAGTATTTTCGGCTCGGGGCGGCTATACCTCCACCGGGACTCCAGGGCATCGTGCACAGGGGACCCTGGAACGGGGGATGCCCGTAGGCGCCCCGGACCGTCACCGCGACCGTCCCTCTGACTCGATACGGTAGGCCTTGATGACCGGACGCTTCGCGATCGAAGACATCACCCCCGTCGTCTCCGCTGGTTTGTATCCAGCGCGGGCCGTCGTGGGTGAGTTGATGCCCGTCTCCGCCACGGTCTTTCGCGAGGGCCACGACGCGGTCGGAGCAAACGTTGTGTGGACCGCCCCGGACGGGCGGCGAACACCGTTCACGCCCATGGTCAAGGGCGAGAACGATCGCTGGCACGCCTCCGTCGTCGCCGACGCCCCCGGGCGCTGGACGTTCGTCGTCGAGGCGTGGGGCGACCCGTACGCCACCTGGCACCACGCCGTCGAGGTGAAGATCGCGGCCGGTCAGTCGGCGGTGGAGCTCGCCAACGACCTCGAGATCGGTGCCCGGCTGCTGCTGAAGGCCGGCCGGTTCGCGCCCCGGCAGCAGCGGGACGAGCTGTTCGACGCCGCCGCGGCGCTCCGCGACACCACCCGGCCGCTGGCCGAGCGGGTCGAGCCGGGGCTCGCGCTGGGGCCGGTCATGGCCGAGCGTCCGGTCCGCGACCTGGTCACCCGGTCGCCCGCCTACAGCGTGTGGATCGACCGCGAGCGCGCGCTCTACGGCTCCTGGTACGAGTTCTTCCCGCGGTCGGAGGGCTCGGTCGTGCCCGAGCCCGGCTCGGACGCCGTCGGCCCGCCGGTGCACGGCACGTTCCGCACCGCGGCACGCCGGCTCCCGGCGATCGCCGACATGAACTTCGACGTCGTCTACCTGCCGCCGATCCACCCGATCGGCGAGGTGAACCGCAAGGGCAAGAACAACACGCTCACACCCGGCCCGGACGACGTCGGTTCACCCTGGGCGATCGGGTCGAAGCACGGCGGCCACGACGCCATCCATCCGCAGCTGGGGACGTTCGAGGACTTCGACGCGTTCGTGGCCCGCACCCGTGAGCTGGGGATGGAGATCGCGCTCGACCTCGCTCTGCAGTGCGCGCCCGACCACCCGTGGGTCACCGAGCACCCCGAGTGGTTCACCACGCTGCCCGACGGGACGATCGCGTACGCGGAGAACCCGCCGAAGAAGTACCAGGACATCTACCCGCTGAACTTCGACAACGACCGCAACGGCGCCTACGCGGAGATGCTCCGCGTCGTGCTGATCTGGGTCGAGCACGGGGTGAAGATCTTCCGGGTCGACAACCCCCACACCAAGCCGACGGACTTCTGGCACTGGCTGATCTGGGAGGTCAAGAAGGCCCATCCGGACGTCATCTTCCTGGCCGAGGCGTTCACCCGGCCGGCGATGATGCACCACCTGGCGAAGATCGGCTTCACGCAGTCGTACACCTACTTCACCTGGCGGACGGCGAAGTGGGAGCTGGAGCAGTACGGCCGGGAGCTGGTCGAGGCCGGCCACTACATGCGGCCGAACTTCTTCGTCAACACCCCGGACATCCTGCACGCGTCGTTGCAGTACGGCGGTCCGGCGATGTTCGCGATCCGTGCGGTGCTCGCCAGCATGATGTCGCCGACCTGGGGCGTCTACTCCGGTTACGAGCTCTACGAGCACGTCGCGGTGCGCCCCGGCTCCGAGGAGTATCTGGACTCGGAGAAGTACCAGCTCCGTCCACGGGACTGGAAGCGGGCCGAAGCCGAAGGGCGTACGCTTGCGCCGTTCTTGGGCAGGCTCAACGAGCTGCGCCGTGCCCACCCGGCGCTGCAGCGGCTCCGCAACCTCCGGTTCCACCACGTCGACAACGACGCGCTGATTTGTTTCTCCAAGCAGCTCCAGACCCCGGACCGGGGGCTGGACACCGTGTTGGTCGTGTGCACTCTTGACCCGCACAACGCGCACTGGGGAAACACCGCGCTCGATATGCCAGCTCTTGGATTCGACTGGCATGACCGGTTCCGGGTAGTCGACGAGCTGACCGGGGCAAGCTTCGAGTGGGGACAGCACAACGCCGTCCGCCTCGATCCGTACCAGCAGGTCGCGCACATCTTCTCGATCCACCGCCAGACGTCCTGAGGGCGCACATGACCATTTCCCTGCCTCACCCGCCGAGACTTCGCGCCCACACCCTGGAGCGCACCGTCGAGGACGCCGCTGCACACCCGCACACGGCCGACGGGCACCTCGTCGAACCCCAGTCCGAGAGCTTCAAGCACGCACGCAAGATGCCGCTCGATCCGGAGTGGTACAAGCGTGCGGTCTTCTACGAGGTCCTCGTCCGGGCGTTCTACGACTCCTCCGGTGACGGCACCGGAGACCTCGCCGGTCTGACCGCGAAGCTGGACTACCTCGCCTGGCTCGGCGTCGACTGCCTCTGGCTCCCGCCGTTCTACGATTCGCCGCTGCGCGACGGTGGTTACGACATCGCGGACTTCCGCGCGGTGCTGCCGGAGTTCGGCACCGTCGAGGACTTCGTGACGCTCCTGGACGAGGCGCACAAGCGTGGGATCCGGGTGATCACCGATCTGGTCATGAACCACACCTCCGACCAGCACCTTTGGTTCCAGGAATCGCGGCGGGACCCGGACGGGCCCTACGGCGACTTCTACGTGTGGAGCGACGACGACTCGAAGTACGCCGACGCGCGGATCATCTTCATCGACACCGAGTCGTCGAACTGGACCTACGATCCGGTGCGCGGCCAGTTCTTCTGGCACCGGTTCTTCAGCCACCAGCCCGACCTGAACTTCGAGAACCCGGAAGTCCAGGACGCGATGCTCGACGTCCTGCGGTTCTGGCTGGACCTCGGCATCGACGGTTTCCGCCTGGACGCCGTGCCCTACCTCTTCGAGGAGGAGGGCACCAACTGCGAGAACCTTCCGCGCACCCACGAGTTCCTCAAGCGGTGCCGGAAGGTCGTCGAGGACGAGTACCCGGGCCGGGTGCTGCTCGCCGAGGCCAACCAGTGGCCGGCCGACGTGGTCGAGTACTTCGGCGACCCCACCGTCGGCGGCGACGAGTGCCACATGGCGTTCCACTTCCCGCTGATGCCGCGCATCTTCATGGCGGTCCGCCGTCAGTCCCGGTTCCCGATCTCGGAGATCCTGGCCCAGACGCCGGACATCCCCGAGGGCGCGCAGTGGGGCATCTTCCTGCGGAACCACGACGAGCTGACGCTCGAGATGGTGACCGACGAAGAGCGCGACTACATGTACACGGAGTACGCCAAGGACCCGCGCATGCGCGCGAACGTCGGCATCCGCCGTCGCCTGGCGCCGTTGCTGGACAACGACCGGAACCAGATCGAGCTGTTCACCGCGCTGCTGCTGTCGCTGCCCGGCTCGCCGGTGCTGTACTACGGCGACGAGATCGGGATGGGCGACAACATCTGGCTCGGTGACCGGGACGGCGTCCGGACGCCGATGCAGTGGACGCCGGACCGCAACGCGGGCTTCTCCGTCTGCGACCCGGGCCGGATCTATCTGCCGGTGATCATGGACCCGATCTACGGCTACCAGGTCACCAACGTCGAGGCGCAGCTCGGGGCCAGCGCGTCGCTGCTGCACTGGACGCGCCGGATGATCGAGATCCGACAGCAGCACCAGGCGTTCCCGTTGGGGACCTTCACCGACCTCGGTGGATCAAATCCGACAGTGCTGGCCTACGTACGTGAATACGTCGGGCCAGATGGGGAACACGACATAGTGATATGCGTAAACAATCTGTCGCGGTTCCCCCAGCCGGTCGAACTCGACCTCGGGCGGTTCCGCGGCTGCACGCCGGTGGAACTCACCGGCCGGGTGCATTTCCCGCCGATCGGCGAGCTGCCGTATCTGCTGACGCTGCCCGGCCACGGTTTCTACTGGTTCCAGCTCACCCCGCACGACGAGCGCGGATAGGCGGGCCGATGTTTCCACCGAGCGCGCGGACAGCCGGGAACCGCACGCCGGGCGTCTCGAGAAGGCGCCCCGCGACCTCGGGAGGTGTCGGATGACAACGTTGGTCACGCACGCCGAGGCCCTCACGGGCCTGCTCGCCTCGTGGCTGCCCAGACAGCGCTGGTTCGGAGACAAGCAGCGCGAGATCGACGACGTCCAGGTGGTCAAGGCCGACCTGTGGTTCGACGACTTCGCGGCCGGTGGCCCCCGCCTCGAACACGTGGTGGTGGGGGTCGCCTCCGGTGGACGGGTCGAGCGCTACCAGCTCCTGGTCGGCCTGCGCCGGGAGCTGCCCGAGCGGCTCGACCACGCCCGGATCGGCGAGGTGGAGCACGGCCTCTGGGCCTACGACGCCGCGCACGACCAGGACCTGACCGGCCAGGTTCGCGACCTGATCGCCGCGAACGCCGACCTGGACGGGGTGCGGTTCCGGCACGAGCCGGGTGCCGTGATCGACACCAGCCTGGGCAGCAAGCCGATCTCCGCCGAGCAGAGCAACACCTCGGTCGTTTTCGGCGACGAATACATCATGAAGCTGTTCCGGAAGCTCGACCGCGGCGTCAGCCCGGACCTCGAGCTGCACCGGGCGCTGCGGAGCGTCGGGAGCGGCCACATCGCCGACCTCTACGGCGCGATCGAAGGCGAGCTGCAGAATGCGCCGGTCACCTACGGGCTGGTGCAGCGCTTCTTCGCCAACTGCGCGGACGGCTGGTCGATGGCGACCGCGTCGGTGCGGGACCTGATCAACGAGCCCGACATGCCCCTCGAGGAGCTCGGCAGTGACTTCTCGACCGAGGCCTGCCGCCTCGGCCAAGCGGTCGCCGCGGTGCACACCGATCTGGTCAAGGCACTCGGCACCGAGGTGGTGCCTGCCGACCGCCTGGACAGCGTCGTCGCCGGGATGAACGCCCGGCTGGACGCGGTACTGCGACGGGTCAGCGGGCTGGCCCCGTTCGAGCCCGGCATCCGCCGGGTGTTCGCGGAGGTGGCCCGCCACGGCGAGCCGGTCATCGTCCAGCGGATCCACGGCGACCTGCACCTGGGCCAGGTGCTCCGGACGCTGACGCACTGGGTGCTGATCGACTTCGAGGGCGAGCCCGCCCGTCCGCTGCCCGAGCGGGTGGCCAAGATGTCGCCGCTGCGGGACGTCGCCGGCATGCTCCGCTCGTTCGACTACGCCGCGCACCATCTGCTGGTCGGCAACGTCGAGGCCGACGAGATCAACGCGGCGGCCGACGAACGCGTCGTCGAGTGGGCGGACCGCAACCGGGCCGCGTTCATCGAGGGGTACTCCAAGGACGGCGTGACGCTCGCCGACCCGGAGGCCAACCCGGTCCTGCTCCGCGCGCTGGAGCTGGACAAGGCCGTCTATGAGGTGGCCTACGAGTACGACAACCGACCGGGCTGGGTGGACATCCCGCTGCGGTCGATCGCCCGCCTCGCTACCTGAGACCACCCCTCGCCTCCCGTGCAGGTTCCGGCCTGCATGGCGGGGCAGCACACGGGAAACCAAGGTGCCATGAGCATTCACCCGGAGACCGCCCCACCGGAGACGTCCGTGAACCGGATCGAGTTGGACCGCCTGGTCCGCGGCGAACACCACAACCCGCACGGGATCCTCGGCGTCCATCGCACGGAGAGCGGCGGCTGGGTGGTCCGGACGCTGCGGCCGGAGGCCGCGGCCGTCACCCTGCTGATCGGGGACGAGCGCCGGGAGATGACGCGCATCCACGACGGCGGCGTGTTCTCGCTCGACTTCACCGAACAGCCGGGCGACTACCGGCTGGAGGTGCGGTACGAGCACGGCGCCGGCCACGGGACGCACGTCAGCGACGATCCGTACCGGTGGCTGCCGACGCTCGGCGAGGTCGACCTGCACCTGATCGGTGAGGGCAGGCACGAGCGGCTCTGGGAAGCACTCGGCGCGCACGTGCGGCACTACGGCACCCCGGCCGGCCCGGTCACCGGGGTGAGCTTCGCGGTCTGGGCGCCCAACGCCCGTGGCGTCCGGGTGACCGGCGACTTCTCGTTCTGGGACGGCCGCGCGCTGCCGATGCGGTCGATGGGTTCGAGCGGTGTCTGGGAGCTGTTCGTGCCGGAGGTCGAGGTCGGCGCCCGGTACAAGTACCAGATCCTCGGACCGGACGGGCACTGGCGGGAGAAGGCAGACCCGATGGCGTTCGCCACCGAGGTGCCGCCCGCCACGGCCAGCGTCGTCACCGAGTCGACGTTCGAATGGTCCGACGCCGAGTGGGTGACCGAGCGGGACCGCGGCGGCTGGCACGCCAAGCCGGTCAGCGTCTACGAGGTGCACCTGGGCTCGTGGAAGCAGGGCCTGTCCTACCGGCAGCTCGCCGACGAGCTGGTCGAGTACGTGACGAAGCTCGGCTTCACGCACGTCGAGTTCCTGCCGGTGGCCGAGCACCCGTTCGGCGGCTCCTGGGGCTACCAGGTCACCGGTTTCTACGCGCCGACGTCCCGCTTCGGTCTGCCTGACGACTTCCGCTACCTGGTCGACCGGCTGCACAACGCCGGCATCGGCGTGATCGTCGACTGGGTGCCTGCCCACTTCCCGAAGGACGCGTGGGCGCTGGCGAAGTTCGACGGAACGCACCTCTACGAGCCGGCCGACCCGCGCCGGGGTGAACACCCGGACTGGGGCACGCTGGTGTTCGACGTCGGCCGCAACGAGGTGCGCAACTTCCTGGTGGCCAACGCGCTGTACTGGCTGGAGGAGTTCCACATCGACGGCCTGCGGGTCGACGCGGTCGCCTCGATGCTCTACCTGGACTACTCGCGTAAGGACGGCGAGTGGCTGCCGAACCAGTACGGCGGCCGGGAGAACCTCGACTCGGTCAAGTTCCTGCAGGAGCTCAACGCCACCGTGTACCGGCACCACGCCGGAACGATGATGGTGGCCGAGGAGTCCACGTCGTGGCCCGGCGTCAGCCGCCCCACCCACGTCGGCGGGCTCGGCTTCGGGTTCAAGTGGAACATGGGCTGGATGCACGACACGCTCGACTACGTCAGCCGGGACCCGATCCACCGCCAGTATCACCACCACCAGATGACGTTCTCACTGGTCTACGCGTGGAGCGAGAACTTCGTCCTGCCGCTGTCGCACGACGAGGTGGTGCACGGCAAGGGATCGCTGTTCGGCAAGATGCCGGGTGACCGGTGGCGCAAGCTCGCCGGCCTCCGTGCGCTCTACGCCTACATGTGGGCGCACCCCGGTAAGCAGCTGCTGTTCATGGGCGGCGAGCTGGCCCAGGAGGCGGAGTGGTCGCAGGACCGTTCGCTGGACTGGTGGGTGCTGGACAACCCCGACCACGCGGGTGTCCAGAAGCTCATCGGTGACCTCAACCGGGTGTACCGGGAGACGCCGGCCCTCTGGACGCAGGACGTCGACCCGGCGGGCTTCTCCTGGATCGACGCGAACGACGCGTCGAGCAACGTCTTCTCGTTCCTGCGTTACGGCTCGGACGGCTCGGTGATCGCGTGCGTCGCGAACTTCGCCGGGCACCCGCACCACGACTACCGGGTCGGCCTGCCGCGGACCGGCACCTGGCACGAGGTCGTCAACACCGACGCGGACGTCTACGGCGGATCCGGGGTCGGGAATCTCGGCGCGGTGGAGGCAGAGGCCAAGCCGTGGCACGGTGAACCCGCGTCGGCGATCGTGACGCTGCCGCCGCTCGGCGTCATCTGGCTGCGTCCCGACGAATCCGCGGAGCCGGTCGCCGCGCCGATCGAGGGTGCCACCGTCAGCGACCCGCCGACCACCGCACACGTGAGCGGCCCGACGCGGGTCGTGCGCACGGAGCCGGTCTCCGGCGCGGCGGCGGAGAGCGGACCGGGCGCCGCGGCTGGCCGTGACCCCGGCCCCGAGGAAGACTAGAGCTCGTCCACGGGGGACCACACCACTGAGTCAGGATGGATAGTCACGTCGGTGAGCAGGACGCGTAGTACCAGTCCCACCCGTCCGAATCGGCCGGGTCCGCGTGGGAAGAAAGCTGTACCGACTCCCCGGAGCCGGTTGCAGACGTCCCCTACCTACACGGCATGATCACAGTCGATGCCACACGATCGGATCCACCACGGCTTCCAGTGCCGTCATGTCAATATCGCCCTGCCTGAGGGTCCGGGCCAGGATCGGATACCGGACCTGCTCAGGGCGGCCGCGGCGACCATCGAGGAGATGGAGACCGACGGCCCGATCGGCGTGATGGACGTGTTGCTGCACTACGACCTCGAGGCCGGCGCCAACCGTCCGCACGTCACGCTCTATTACTACTTCCCCGAGGAAGACGAGGAGCTGCTGTAGGCGCTGCAGAGGAAGGCCCCGGGCACACGCCCGGGGCCTCGCTCTGTGCTGGCGGTTCAGACCGCCAGCAGCCGACGGACGCGGTCGTCGCCGAGTTCCTCGCGGCTGCCGGAGTGCACGACTTCACCGGCGTCCAGCACCACGAACGCGTCCGCGAGGCGCAGCGCGAACTCCAGGTACTGCTCGACGACCAGGATCGCCAGGCCGGACCGGTGCAGTTCGGCGATCGCGCCCTCGATCTCGAGGATGATCGACGGCTGGATCCCCTCGGTGGGCTCGTCCAGGATGAGCAACTTCGGACCTGTGACGAGCGCCTGCGCGATCGCCAGCTGCTGGGCCTGGCCGCCGGAGAGGAACCCGGCCCGTCGCTTCAGGAACTTCCGCAACGCCGGGAAGAGATCGAGCGCCTCGTCCACCGCCGTTCTGGGGCCGCCCACGGCCTCCAGCGTCACCCAGAGGTTCTCCGCGACCGTCAGCTGGCCGAACGTCTCGTGCCCCTGCGGGACGTAGCCCATGCCCGCCTTCACCCGGGCGTGGGTGGGCGTCTTCGTGACGTCCCTGCCCTCGAACAGCACCCGGCCGGATCCGGTCGGCACCACGCCCATCACGGCGTTGAGCAGCGTGGTCTTGCCGACGCCGTTGCGGCCCATCACGCACATCAGCGAACCGGCCTGCAGCTCGACGTCCACGTCGAAAAGGACCTGAGCCCGGCCGTAGGAGACGTTGAGCTTCTCTACCGTCAGCATCACGCCTCCGCCTTCGCGCCTCGTTCGGAGCGACCCAGGTAGACCTCTTGGACTCCCGGGTCGGACTGCACCGCGTCGACCGTGCCGGTCATCAGCACCTTCCCCTCGTGCAGCACGGTGACGTCGTTCGCGTACCGCCGCAGGAAGTCCATGTCGTGCTCGATCACGAGCACGGTCCGGTCGCGGGAGATCTCGCGCAGCAGATCGCCGGTGCGGTCGCGCTCGTCGCGGCTCATCTCGGCGACCGGCTCGTCCAGGAGCAGCAGGCGCGGCCCCTGGCGAGCAGCATGCCGATCTCCAGCCACTGCCGCTGCCCGTGCGAGAGCACACCCGCGGGCCGGTCGGCGAGCGCGTCCAGGCCGGTCACCTCCAGCGCGGTCCGAACACCGTCCGAGATGCCCTTCCGCCGCCGCAACAGCTTCAGCAGCGGCGTCCGGTAGTTCGCCGCCAGGTCGACGTTCTCGGCGACGGTGAGGTCCTCGAACACCGACGCGGTCTGGAACGTCCGTCCGATCCCGAGCCGGACGACCTCGAACTCGCGCTTGCCGACGATGCTCGCGCCCGCGAACCGCACGTCTCCCGCGGTCGGCTTCGTCAGCCCGGTGATGACGTCGACCAGCGTCGTCTTGCCGCCAGTTCGCCGACCACGCGCATATACGTCGAATCCGTCTCCACGCGTTGCGTGGAGACGGATTCGGCGTCATTCGGCGCGAAGCCCCGCAGGGGCGCTACACCGCGTGCGCCGAGCTCGCGCGCACGATCGTGCGGATCTGGCGGAGCACCACGGTCAGCGTCGCGAGGTCGGACGGCGCGTCCTCGGCGAGCAAAGCCAGCGTCGTCAGCGCCCGGCTGATGTTGTCCGCGTTCGCGTCCGCCCAGCGGCTCACCCGTTCGTCGGCCGACATCTCCCCCGGCACCCGGCGCAGCACCTCCCGCGTCAAGCTGTCGAGCGCGCTGTACAGGTCGTACCGGAGTGCCAGCCGCGCCAGCGCCTGCCACCGGTCGGCCCGGGGCAGCGCCGAGATCCGGTCCAGCATCTCGTCCACCCGGAACCGCTCGGAGAGCGTGTAGTACAGCGTCGCGACCTCACGCCCGGACAGTTCGGTCTGCTGGGTCAACTCGACGACGTCGAGCAGACCGAACCCGTAAAGCGCCGCGGTCACCCGGTCGGCGAGCGGCTCCGGTACCCCTTCGTCCTCCAGCTCCGCCTCGAACGAGCGGTACCGTTCGGCCTCCCGACCGAGCATCAGCCCGCCCATCTCGGCGGTCAGCGCGGTCATACCGGGCCGCAGCCGGGCGATCTCGGCTTCGACGTCGATCGTGCCGCTCCGGCTCTGCAGCAGCCAGCGCACGCCCCGGTCGAGCACCCGCCGGGCCTGCACCATCACCGCGGTCTGCGCCGACATCGGGCAGGACGCGTCGAGCGTGTTCGCCGCTGCCCAGAGCTCGCCGAGACCGAACACGTCCCGGACCACCGCGTACGCCCGGACGACCTCCGCCGGGCTCGCCCCGGTCTCCTCCACCGCCCGGTAGACGAACGAGATACCGCCGTGGTTGACCACCTCGTTCACCACGGCGGTCGTGATGATCTCCCGCCGCAGCGGGTGGGTCTCGGCGTACTTCGCGTACCGGTCCCGCAGCGCGGTCGGGAAGTAGTTCCGCAGGATCGGTCGGCACCACGGGTCGTCCGGCACCGCGCTGGCCAGGATGTCGTCGGCCAGCCCGATCTTCACGTACGCGAGCAGGACCGAGAGCTCCGGCGACGTGAGCGCCTCACCGGCCGCCGCACGGGCGTCCGCGGTCTCGTCGTCGGGCAGGAACTCCAGCGCGCGGTTCAGCCGGCCGGACCGCTCCAGCTCCGCGATCAGCCGCCGGTGCACGCCGTAGAGGCGTGGGGCCAGGTGCCGGGCCAGGCCCAGCGCTTCGTTCTGGCTGTAGTTGTCGCGGAGCACCAGCTCGGCGACCTCGTCGGTCATCTCGGCCAGCAGCGTGTTCCGTGCTCCGGTGTCCAGTTCACCCGCGTGCACCGCTTGGTCGAGCAGGATCTTGATGTTGACCTCGTGGTCGGACGTGTCGACGCCGGCGGAGTTGTCGATCGCGTCGGTGTTGACCCGGCCACCCGCGAGCGCGTACTCGATCCGGCCGCGCTGGGTCAGGCCCAGGTTGCCGCCCTCGCCCACGACTCGGACGCGCAGCTGCCGCCCGTCGACCCGGACCGCGTCGTTCGACTTGTCCCCGGCGTCCGCATGCGTCTCGTCGGACGCCTTGACGTACGTCCCGATGCCGCCGTTCCACAGCAGGTCGACGGGGGCGAGCAGGATCGCCCGCATCAGCTCGGCCGGGCTGACCCGGGTCACCGTGTCGGCCAGACCGAGCGCCGCACGCATCTCCGGCGTCACGTCGATCGCCTTCGCCGAGCGCGGGAACACGCCGCCCCCGGCCGAGATCAGCGACGCGTCGTAATCGGCCCAGCTCGACCGCGGCAGCTCGAACAGCCGGCGTCGCTCGGCGAAGCCGACGGCCGCATCCGGCGTCGGGTCGACGAAGATGTGGCGGTGGTCGAACGCGGCCACCAGCCGGATGTGCTCGGAGAGCAGCATGCCGTTGCCGAACACGTCGCCGGACATGTCACCGACGCCGACCACCGTGAAGTCCTGCGTCTGGGTGTCCAGGCCCAGCTCGCGGAAGTGCCGCTTCACCGACTCCCAGGCACCCCGGGCGGTGATGCCCATCGCCTTGTGGTCGTAGCCGACCGACCCGCCGGATGCGAACGCGTCGCCGAGCCAGAAGCCGTACTCGGCGGCCACCTCGTTGGCGATGTCGGAGAACGTCGCGGTGCCCTTGTCGGCGGCGACCACCAGGTAGCTGTCGTCCCCGTCGTGCCGGACGACGTCGACCGGCGGCACGACGATCCGCCCGTCCTTGAGGTTGTCGGTGAGGTCGAGCAGGCCGCGGATGAACGTGCGGTAACACGCGATGCCCTCGGCCATCAGCGCGTCCCGGTCCCCGGTCGGCGGCGGGTTCTTCACCACGAAGCCGCCCTTGGAGCCCACCGGCACGATCACGGTGTTCTTCACCATCTGCGCCTTCACCAGGCCGAGGATCTCGGTGCGGAAGTCCTCGCGCCGGTCGGACCAGCGCAGGCCGCCGCGGGCCACCGCGCCGAACCGCAGGTGGACACCCTCCACCCGGGGCGAGTACACGAAGATCTCGAACGCCGGCCGCGGCGCGGGCAGGTCGGGCACGGCCCGCGGGTCGATCTTGAAGCTCAGGTACGGCTTGTGCCTGCCGTCCCGGCCACGCTGGAAGTGGTTCGTCCGCAGCGTCGCGGTGATCAGCGTGAGCACGCTGCGCAGGATGCGGTCGGCGTCCAGGCTCTCCACCGCGTCCAGCGCCTCGGTGAGCGAGACCAGCAGCGTGTCGGCAGCGGCGGCACGTGCGTCGGCGTCGCCCCGGAAGTTCGGGTCGAAGCGGGCGGTGAACAGGTCGACGAGCTGCCGGGCGATCTTCGGATGCTCGGCGAGCACCCGCTCCACGTACTCCTGCGACCAGCGGCTGCCCGCCTGCCGGAGGTACTTCGCGTACGCGCGGAGGACGACGACCTCGTCCCAGGCCAGCTCGGCCGAGACGACGAGCGCGTTGAACCCGTCCACCTCGCACTCGCCGCGCCAGCAGGCCGCGAAGGCGTTCTCCATCGCCGAGTGCACGCGACGGATGTCGACCGGACCAGGCGCCGCGAACGGGCCGGACTCGGCGACCGCACGGCCGACCGGGCCGCTCGCCTGGCGGCCGTCCACCGCCGACCGGACCCGCAGCCCGAAGTCGTAGACCCAGGTCGGCCGGTCGTCGGCGCGCTGCACCCGGTACGGCCGCTCGTCGACGACCTCGACGCCGAGCGAGTGCAGCACCGGCAGCACGTCGGAGAGCGCCATGGCGTCCCCGAGCCGGTACACGGTGAACCGGAGGCCGCGGTCGGCGGAGCGGTAGAGGCTGACGCCGAGGTCGCCTTCGTCCTCCAGGACCTCGATCCGGGACAGGTCCTCGACCGCTTCGGCCGCGGAGTGCTCCGCCTGGTACGCGGCGCTGAACGCGGTGCCGTACCGGCGCAGCAGCCGGGTGGCCTGCTCCTCGCCGATCTCCCGGCGGATCTCGGCCGCGAACTCGTCGTCCCAGCTGCGGGTCGCGTCGGCCAGCCGCTGCTGCAGCGCGTCGACGTCGATCGGTCCGACCGACGCACCGGGGTCGGTGCGGACGACGAACTTGACCCTGGCGAGCACCGACTCGGTCACCCGGGTGGTGTAGTCGACGCCGACCCCGTGCAGGGCGTCCATCAGGATGTCCTGCATCCGCAGCCGGTTCTGCGTGGTGTACCGGTCCCGCGGCAGGTAGACGACGCACGAGATGAATCGGCCGTAGGCGTCCCGGCGGACGAACAGCCGCAGCCGCCGCCGGCCACCGAGCCGCAGCACGGCCATCACCGTGTCGAACAGCTCGCTGGTGGCGATCTGGAACAGCTCGTCGCGGGGGTAGGTCTCGAGGATCTGCAGCAGGTCCTTGCCGGAGTGGCTACTGCGGGAGAGGCCGGAGCGGGCCAGGACCTCGTCGACCTTGCGGGAGATCACCGGCAGCGCGCGGACGCTGTCCAGGTAGGCGGCGGACGAGAACAGGCCGAGGAAACGACGCTCGCCGGTCACGTTGCCGTCCGCGTCGAACATCTTGAAACCGACGTAGTCCAGGTAGGCCGGGCGGTGCACGGTCGACCGCGAGTTCGCCTTGGTGATGATCAGCAGGCGCTTCTCCACGACCTTCGCCCGGACCTCCTCCGGCATGTCGGCCAGGCGGCGCGGGCGGCTCGGTCCGTCCCGGAGGATGCCCAGCCCGGTACCGGGTACCGCGATCAGGCTCTGGTCGTCGCCGTCGCCGTGCAGCGTGTACTCGCGGTAACCGAGGAACGTGAAGTGGTCGTCGGCGAGCCAGCGCAGCAGCTCCCGGGCGTCGGTGACGTCCTTGTCCGGCACCGGCAACGCCTTGCGGGTCAGGCTGTCCGCGATCGTGAGCGCGCGGCCCCGCATCTCGTCCCAGTCCTGCACCGCCGACCGGACGTCGGCGAGCACCCGCCCGAGGTCGGTCTCGAGCTGCTCCTCGGCGCCTCGGCGGGAGCGCCGGTCGATCTCGATGTGCATCCACGACTCGACGACCTCGCCGGCGACCGGTGCGTCCGGATCGCCGACCGGCCGGATCTCGGTGAGCGTGCCCTCGTCGTCGCGGACCACGACCATCTGCGGGTGCACCAGCAGGTGGACGCCGAGTTCGTGTCGGGCCAGCTCGGCGGTGACCGAGTCGACCAGGAACGGCATGTCGTCGGTGACCAGCTCGATCACGGTGTGTCCACCGCACCAGCCGGCCTCACCACCCGGCGTGATGACCCGGAGCTTCAGCTCCCCGCGGGCGCGGACGGCGCCCAGCTCCCGGTGCGACGCCGCCGCGGCGCCCAAGTCGCTCGGCGAGCGGTGCAGCAGCTCCTCGGCCGGCACGTACCGGTAGTAGACCGGCAGCAGCGCGGCGACCAGCCGGTCGTCCGTGCCCTCGGCAGCCTTCGTGATCAGCGCGTCCTTGTGGCTCTCGATCTCGTCCACCGAGGCCAGCAGGTCACCGTCCGGGTCGTTGGTCGACAGCCCCAGCTGGGGGTCGACGACGGGCTCCAGGCCCGCATCCTCCGTCTGCCGGGCGGACAGCGCACGCCGCTCCATTTACGCTCCCTACCCTCGCCGCGACACTGCGTACCACCGCTCGGGAGCACACGGGCGGTGACGCCCGGTCACCCGGCGGTGCCAGCGGTCACCCTAACCCGTGGCGGCATCTCGTTTGGTTCCGCGGCCGGGCGCGCTCCGGAACGGCAACTCAGGGCTTTCCGGAATGACAAAGGGAGCCGTGCACGGTCGCACGGCTCCCTTTGGTCACTTCGGTCAGAACAGCGCGCTGGTCAGATCGCGACGCGCCTTGATGACCACCGGGTCGTCCGGCGGCGCGATCGCGAACAGATCGAGCAGGTGGGTCCGCACCCGGTTGCGGTCGTCCCCGGCCGTTCGGCGAATGAGCGTGATCAGGCGCGCGAAGGCCTGCTCGGCGAGCCCGGACACGAACTCGACGTCGGCGGCGCGCGTCTGGAGATCCACGTCGGCCGGCGCGGCCTCGGCGGCGGCGAGCACGGCCCGGCCGTCGGTGACGCCTTCCAGTCGTCGCATCAGCCCGATCTGGGCCAGCCCGCTGGTGGCGTTCTGGTCGTTCGGCGTCTCCGCGAGCAGCGCCTTGTACGCTGCCTCGGCGCCGTCCAGGTCACCGGCCTGGAGCTTGTCGTCGGCGTCCAGCAAGCGCGGGTCGGCGGGCACCTCCGCCTCACCACCGGCGGCCTTGAGGATCGCAGCCAGCCACTGCCGGAGGTTGGCCTCCGGCTGGACGCCGGCGAACGCGTCGACCGGCTGGCCGTTCACGATCGCCATCACGAACGGAATGCTCTGGACGCGGAACGCCTGCGCCAGTCGCGGGTTGGCGTCGATGTCGATCTTCGCGAGAACCCAGGCGCCGTCACCCTCGACGGCGAGCTTCTCGAGGACCGGCGACAGCTGCTTGCAGGGCTGGCACCATTCGGCCCAGAAGTCGATGACGACCGGGGTTTGCAGCGAGCGCTGCAGGATCTCGTTCTGGAACGTCGCCTCGGTGACGTCGATGACGTACGGCGTGTTGCCGGTCGGGGCCGGCGTCGGGTCGGCGCCCGCCGGTCCGCCACCGGCCGGCGCAGCCGCGGGCGGAGTGGAGCGCAGGGCGGAGAGGTCGACGGCGCCTGCCAGCGAGGCGGCCGTCATGCGGGGATTCGGCTGTCGCATGTCCCCAGTGTTCCACTCCGCAGCCGGTATCCCCGCGTGGCCCTGCGCACGGCCTGCCCTTGCGGGCTCCCGCCGGGTCTGCTGGTGCTCAGACGCCCGCGGAGGTCGGCGTCCGCTCGCTCGCCTTCTTCATGGCCCAGCGCTCGAAGAACAGCGTGCCGAACGGGGGGATCGAAGCGATCAGGCCGACGAACGTCGCGCGCAGGCTCCAGCCGGCCACCGGGCGCGTGAGCAGCACGGAGACCAGGTACAGGATGAAGAGCGCGCCGTGGATCGGGCCGAAGATCTTGACGCCGATCTCGTTCTCGACGATCAGGTACTTGAAGACCATCCCGATCAACAGGCCGGTCCAGGAGAGCGCTTCGGCCAGCGCCGCGAGGCGGAAGAGCCGGAACGTGGTGGTGGAAGGGGTGGTTGCGGAGGTGTTCGACACCGTCGGGGCTCCACTCGTGCTGGCGACCGGTCTTTGACGACAAAGCGTAGACGATTCAGCGGAGGATCCCCGCCGAGGGTAGACGCAGCCGGTCCTGGGCCTATCTCAACGGGCGCTGCCGGGCCCGCCGGGTGGGGCCTTTTCGGGAACACCACCGCAGCCCGGCCGCGCGGGGGGTGGTTTCGGGAAGACCACCGCTCGTGGGCCGGCGGATTCCTGCGGTCGTGGCAACGCCCCGGGACCGGGTGCCCGTCGGGCAACGGCGGGGACGCCGCTGCATCGGCGGCGGGTATCCGCACGGAACGACGCCGGTGTTGAGCACGAGCTCCGACTACCGCACGGTCGGTGGGGCTTGGTTGTCGCCGTTTCCGGGGGCCGCCGAGATGGTTGTCGTCGTTTCCGCGCCATGGTCCGGAATCCACGACAACCACTCCGGACGCAGCCCCGAGAGTGCGACAACCGCATGCCGCTCCGCGCCGAGAGGGCGACAACCATCCGCCGCTCAACCCGGAATGCGCGCCAACCATGAGCGGCGCCACACCGACGACTACCTCTGCCGCGTAGCCGGCCACCCCATTGCCACGACCGTGTGAGGATGCAGACCGTTGGTCACGGATGGTCGGGAAGACCAGCCCGCCGAAAGCACGCGCGCACTCGAGTTTCGGGAAGACCACTGCGCCCAGGGCACTCGCGGGCGTGAGATCGGCAAGTGCGGGCGGGCGGCACCCGGCTGATCGGGGCACACGTGGGTGGGCGGTGAGCGGGGCGCTGGTGGGTGCCAGCACCCGGCGGCCGTCGAGATGCCGGCTCGGGGAGCGACGGGCTCGGGGAGCGGCGGGCTCGGCAAACGGCGGGCTCGGCAAACGACGGGCTCGGCAAACGACGGGCTCGGGTAGCCGCGGGCTCGGCGAGCGACGGTCAGGCGGGGACGCGCGCCCGGATGGCTGCGCCGGGGCGAATGCGGTACGTGTCCGGGCCGATCTGGTCCGACCGGGTCCGGATGACCGCGGCGAGCGCACCGGGCCACCGGGTGTCGACCGACCACACGACCTCGGAGAGGTCCGCGTCGGCGAGATCGGCGTCGAGCAGGACCGCCCCGGTGAGCACCGCACCGGTCAGGTCGGCACCGCACAGCACGGCTCCGGCCAGCACCGCCCGGTTGAGGTCGGCCCGGCGGAGGTTCGCGTCGGCCAGGGAGGCCCGGCGCAGCGACGCCGTCGACAGGTCGGCACCGGGCAGCGTCCCGCCGTCGAACCGGGCGCGGTCGGCGTCGACACCGACCAGGTGGGCCATGCCCAGGTCGGCCTCGCGCAGGTCGGCACCGGTCAGGTCGGCCGCCACCAGGTCGGTGCGGCGCAGCTGAGCGCGCACCAGGTCGGCGTCGGCGAGCCGGGCGGAGCGGAGGTTGGCCGACCGCAGGTTCGCGGTCCGCAGGGTCGCGCCGCGGAGGTCGGCCCGAGCCAGACAGGTCTCTCGCAGATCGGCGCCGCCGAGCTCGGCCTTCTCCAGCTGCGCGTCCCGCAGGTCGGCCCCGCGCAGCTCCGCGCCGTCGAGCCGCCCGGCGCGCAGATCGGCGTCGGAGGGGAGCAGGCGGACGTCGAGCGCCGTACCGACCTCGACGACGGACGTGGCCACCTGCTGGTCGACCCAGCCCTGCCGGGCGTCGGGGAAGGCGGCGTCGAAGAGTTCGCGGCTCAGCTCGCGGAAACTGCCTCGCAGATGTGCGGACGCGAAAAGCTCAGCATCAGGGTCGTGTGCACCCAGCCGGTCGTCGGATCCCACCGTCGGCCTCCTCTACCGGGAGCTCACCATCGCGGGCTGCGGACAGATGGGGCATCGCCCTTGGCGCGCCATTTTGTTCAAGAGTAGCGCGGATGCGCGAACTGCTCGACGGATCGCGAGTTCTCCGGACACATTGGGCTTCACGATATCGGTATCGAGCACTCTCGAGACCACGACTTCCCAGTGCGCCTGGGCCGTCCGCCAGCCGAGATCGCCGTCTCCGTTGCGCGCGCTGCGGACCGCGACCGGTGGCGCGGTGTCCGATCCATGGTGGATCTTGACGAACGTCGGCACGAACTCGGTCGGGACACCGGGCCACCCGGACGTCGCCGGTGGCGGCACCGCGAGGAACCCGCGGCGGGCACCGTTCCGGGTCGCGTCGCCGTTGCGGGCCGCGTCGCCGGAGCCCTCCGTGCCGACCAGCTCCCACAACAGCGGGATCAGCTCACTCATCGTCGAGTTCCCGCAGGATGTCGCGGAGGTCGTCCTTGGTTATCTGCGGGAAGTGATCGGTGAGCGAGCGGGAGCGGCGGGATGCGATCGAGTCGCTGACGACGTAGCCGGCGACCGCACCGGCCACACCGGGCATCACCAGCCACCCGGCCACCGAAAGGAACCAGGCCAGCACCGGCGCGGAGGTCTCGGCGGGCGACTCGATGCCGAGGCTGACGTCGTACGCGTCGCGCCAGCCGACGACGAACCCGGTGATGACGTAGAGCACCGCCAGCGCCACCAGTACCGGTAATCCGCGGAAGAGTAACCAGTACCGCAGGTTGCGCTGGTGTCCACGCGAGCGCCACCAGCGGCGCAGCAAATCCCGACGTCGCTCGTGCGCGACATCGGGAACCGAGAGGGGGAAGTCCGCCGGTAGGTCGGCGTCGCCAGGCTGGGCGTACCCCGGTGACCGAGCCATGCGCCTAACGCTACGGGCAACCGGGGTCACCGCGCCCCTCAGTACCCCCGATCGGTGCACGGCTTCGCGCGCGAGCGTCAGTCCGATGTCTCGGCGAGCAGGGCGTCCGCGGCGGCGTAGGGGTCGAGCTTGCCGTCGAGGATCTGGTCGGCGAGGGAGTCCAGCGCCACTCCCCCGCGCAGGTCACCGATCCGCGCGCGCAACGCCGCCACGGCGATCGCCTCGACCTCTCGCGCGGCCCGCTCACGTCGCCTCGAGCGCAGCCCACCGGTCTTCTCCAGCCAGGCGCGATGCGCGTCGATCGCCGCGAGCACGTCGTCCACGCCCTCGTTCCGCGCCGCCACGGTCTTCACGATCGGTGGCCGCCAGTGGGCGTCGTCGGCGTAGCGTCCGCCGAGCCCGAGCATGCCCTGCAGGTCACGGACCGTCGATTGTGCACCGTCCCGGTCCGCCTTGTTGACGACGAACACGTCGGCGATCTCCAGGATGCCGGCCTTCGCCGCCTGGATACCGTCCCCCATCCCGGGCGCGAGCAGGACGATCGTCGTATCGGCCAGCGACGCGATCTCGATCTCGGCCTGCCCCACGCCGACGGTCTCGACGAGGATCACGTCGCAGCCGGCGCCGTCGAGCACGCGAATCGCCTGCGGGGTGCCCCACGACAGGCCCCCGAGGTGCCCGCGCGACGCCATCGACCGGATGAACACCCCGGCGTCGGTCGCGTGCTCCTGCATCCGGACCCGGTCGCCGAGCAGCGCCCCTCCGGAGAACGGCGACGACGGGTCGACCGCCAGGACGCCGACTCGCAGGCCTCGCGCCCGGACCGCCCCGACCAACGCGTTGGTGCTCGTCGACTTGCCGACGCCGGGAGAACCGGTCAGCCCGACCACGTACGCGTGGCCGGTGTGCGGGGCCAGCGTCGCCGCGACCTCGCGCAGCGCGGGGCTGGCATCTTCGACCATGCTCACCAGCCGGGCGACCGCGCGCGGCGACCCGTCCCGCGCCTGCTCGACGAGCGCCCCGACGTCGACACCCCGCCGGCTAGACGCGCTCACGACCCTCCCCGGTTCGCCCGACGGCTGCTGCCCTCAGCGTCCGCAACACGCAGTTGCTGTTCAAGCGCCGCCAGGCGCGCGATTGTTCGAACATGGAGCCCGCTGAGGACGAGTCTGGCAGTCGAGCGGGCCGACGTCGTGACCTTGGCCCTGGCGTCGTAAGGAGGCCCGCTCGACTGTCAGACTCGCACGTCAGCGGGCCGCAACCTTAAGAATCAACGCGTCGCCCTGGCCACCGCCGCCGCAGAGCGAGGCCGCACCGACACCGCCACCGCGGCGCTGCAGCTCCAGCGCCAGGTGCAGCGCGATCCGCGCGCCGGACATCCCGATCGGGTGGCCCAGCGCGATCGCCCCGCCGTTGACGTTGACCTTCGCGTCGATCTCTTCCTCGGAGAGGCCGAGGGCCCGCGCCGAGTGGACACCGACCGCGGCGAACGCCTCGTTGATCTCGATCAGGTCCAGGTCGGCCACCGAGAGGCCTTCCTTACCCAGGGCGTGCTCGATCGCGTTCGCCGGCTGCGGCAGGAGGGAGTTGTCCGGGCCCGCGACGTTGCCGTGCGCGCCGATCTCCGCCAGCCAGGTCAGACCCAGCTCCTCGGCCTTGGCCTTGCTCATCACGACGACCGCGGCCGCACCGTCGGAGATCTGCGACGACGAACCAGCGGTGATCGTGCCGTCCTTGGCGAACGCGGCCCGGAGCTTGGCCAGGGTCTGGGTGGTGGTGTCCGCCCGCACGCCCTCGTCGGTGGAGAACACGATCGGGTCGCCCTTGCGCTGCGGGATCGACACCGGCGCGATCTCGGCGTCGAACACGCCGTTCTTCGCCGCGGCGGCCGCACGCTGGTGGCTGCGAGCGCTGAACGCGTCCTGGTCCTCGCGGGTCAGCCCGGCGACCCCGACGAACTTCTCGGTGGACTCGCCCATCGCGATCTTGTCGAACGCGTCGGTCAGGCCGTCGTGCGCCATCGAGTCGAGGACCTCGATCGAGCCGTACTTGTACCCGGCGCGCGACTTCGGCAGCACGTGCGGCGCGTTCGTCATCGACTCCTGGCCACCGGCCACCACGATGTCGAACTCACCGGCGCGGATCAGCTGATCGGCGAGCGCGATCGCGTCCAGGCCCGACAGGCAGACCTTGTTGATCGTGATCGTCGGGACGCTCATCGGAATTCCGGCTTTGAATGCCGCCGGGCGCGCCGGGTTCTGGCCGGCACCGGCCTGCAGCACCTGACCCATGATCACGTACTGCACCTGCTCGGGGGCGACCCCGGCGCGCTCGAGGGCGGCCTTGATCGCCACGCCGCCGAGATCGGCTGCCGAGAAATCCTTCAGCGACCCTTGGAGCCGCCCCATGGGGGTGCGCGCGCCGCTGACGATTACGGAAGTCATGGGACGCCTCCGAAAAGATGATTACGGGGATGTCACGTCACCATACCGATGAGTAGCTTCAATGGTGCCGTGAGAGATGCCACAGCCATCCGCGGATGGCTTCACGTACCTTCAGCGGCCACGACGCGGGAAACCGCGGAATCGTTCCACAAGCACGCTGCCGTGAGGAGCCACTGATGGCCATTCGCCGGATCGACCATGTCGGTATCGCCGTTCCGGATCTGGACGAGGCGCTCGCGTTCTACCGGGACACGTTCGGTCTCGTCGCCGAACACGAAGAGGTGAACGAGGAGCAGGGCGTCCGGGAGGCGATGTTGGTGCCGGCGGACGGCGACCCGTCGACCGGCCGGGTGCAGCTGTTGGCGCCGCTCCGGGCCGACTCCGCGATCGGCAAGTTCCTCGACCGGTCCGGACCCGGCATTCAGCAGATGGCCTACACGGTCGACGACATCGAGAAGACCAGTGAAGAGCTGCGCGCGAAGGGCCTACGGCTGCTCTACGACGCGCCGCGGCGCGGCACCGCGGGATCGCGGATCAACTTCGTCCACCCCAAGGACACCGGCGGTGTCCTAGTCGAGCTGGTGGAGCCCGGCGGCGCCCACTGACCCCGGCGGCCACGGCCGCCCCGTCCGTGGCAGCGCGAGCGCGCTGAGCTGCGGGGAGGCGGCCGCTGCCCAGCCGGACCCACCGGGTGGAGTGGGTCACAGGATGGTCTTCTGAATCATTACTGGTGGGTAACATTCGGCCACTCCCAAGCCCTGTAGGACCGATCTGGAGGCGCCGACCCGTGAAGCAGATCCTCGACGCGATCCTTGCCGATGAGCTGGACGCAGTAGGCGCGCTGGAGGTGCCCGAGTCCTACCGCGGTGTAGTGGTCCGCAAGGACGAGGTGGACATGTTCGCCGGGCGGACCACCCGCGACAAGGATCCCCGGGAATCGCTGCACGTCCAGGAGATCGCCACCCCGGAGCTCGGGCCGGGCGAAGCGCTGGTCGCGGTGATGGCCTCGGCGGTCAACTACAACACCGTCTGGACGTCGATCTTCGAGCCGGTGTCCACGTTCGGTTTCCTCGAGCGGTACGGCCGGCTCTCGCCGCTGACCAAGCGGCACGACCTGCCGTACCACGTGGTCGGCTCCGACCTGGCCGGCGTCGTGCTGCGCACCGGCCCGGGCGTGAACAAGTGGAAGGTCGGCGACGAGGTCGTCGCGCACTGCCTCTCGGTCGAGCTGGAGAGCCACGAGGGTCACGACGACACGATGCTCGACCCCGAGCAGCGCATCTGGGGCTTCGAGACGAACTTCGGCGGCCTGGCCGATCTCGCGCTGGTCAAGGCCAACCAGCTGATGCCCAAGCCCGACCACCTCTCGTGGGAGGAAGCGGCCTCCCCCGGCCTGGTGAACTCGACCGCCTACCGGCAGCTGGTGAGCAACAACGGCGCCGGCATGAAGCTCGGCGACACCGTTCTCATCTGGGGCGCCTCCGGCGGTCTGGGCTCGTACGCCACCCAGCTGGCGCTGGCGTCGGGCGCGACCCCGGTGTGTGTGGTCTCCAGCCCGGACAAGGCCGAGATCGTCCGCTCGATGGGCGCAGACCTGGTGATCGACCGCAACGCCGAGGGTTACAAGTTCTGGAAGGACGAGCACAACCAGGACCCGCGGGAGTGGCGCCGTTTCGGCGCCAAGATCCGCGAGCTGACCGGCGGTAAAGACCCCGACATCGTGTTCGAGCACCCGGGTCAGGAGACGTTCGGCGCGAGTGTGTTCGTGGCTCGCAAGGGCGGCACCATCGTTACTTGTGCCTCCACTTCCGGTTATCTGCACCAGTACGACAACCGTTACCTCTGGATGAACCTGAAGCGCATTATCGGGTCGCATTTCGCTAACTACCGCGAGGCTTACCTCGCCAACGACCTAATTGCGACCGGACGGATTCATCCGACTCTTTCGAAGGTCTACCCGCTCGAGCAGACCGGGCAGGCAGCCTTCGACGTCCACCGGAACCTTCATCAGGGGAAGGTCGGCGTGCTCTGCCTGGCGCCGGAGGAGGGTCTCGGCGTGCGGAACGAGGAGAAGCGGAACCGGCACATCGACGCGATCAACCGGTTCCGCTCACGCTGATCGATGAGGCTTGTCCAGGCCCGGTTCGCCGAGCGATCGCCACGTAGCCGGGCATCGCGAAGCGCACCGATGGTGCGCCGGGCCTGAACAAGTCTCGACCGAGGCCGTGCCGGGCGCCGTGGGGGCCGCTCGTCACGGCCTCGGTTTGTCCGGGGGAGGACGGCCCGGGCGCCACCCCGGCGGTGGGGCATCGCGTCGATTCGGAACTGCTCGTCCGACTACCCAATCGCGCCGAGGCGTCCAGAAAAGATCACACACAGTGAAATGGACGCCGTCGAAACGCGTGGTGCACCAGTGCACTGGGGTGTTCCGCTGAGTCGCGGATCAGCCGAACCGCCGTACGGTGTGTCGCTTGGGTTTTTCGCGTCGAATGTGAGAGAGGGTTCGCTAGATGCGGCCATCCGGGTCTGCGATAGTGGGCGGCATGCAGCCGACCCCCACCGAGAACAACCTCTCGTTCTTCGACTCCTCGAACACTGATCCGGGCTTCACCATCGCGCTGCGCGGGTACGACCGGCACCAGGTCAACGAGCACCTGCAGCGGCTCACCACCGAGCTGACGCAGAACCAGTCCGCGAAGTCCGAGGCCGAGCAGAAGCTCGCCGAGGCACACCACCGGGTGCGCGCGGTCGAGCAGCAGCTCACCGCGTTGCAGCAGCAGATGCGTAGCCAGCAGAAGCAGCTCCAGGAGAACTCGAAGCCGACGCTGTCCGGCCTCGGTACCCGGGTCGAGCAGTTGCTGCGGCTGGCCGAGGAGCAGGCGAACGAGCACCGCACCGAGGCGGAGAAGAAGGCCGAGGAGACTCTCTCGGCCGCCCGCCTGCAGGCGCGCGAGCTGACCGAGAAGGCCCGCGCGGAGGCGCAGTCCGTCAAGGTCGCCGCCGAGCGGGACGCCACCGGTGTGCGGGAAGCTGCCGAGCGCGACGCGGGCGAGATCCATGCCGAGGTCACCCGCGAGGTCGACGCCATCCGGGCCACCGCCGACCGCGAGACCCGGCAGATGCGCACCACGGCCGACCACGAGGTCGCCGAGCTCAAGGCACGGGTACACCGCGAGGTGGCGCAGCTGCAGGCCACCGCGGAGCGGGAGGCGACCCAGCTGCGGGCGGCGGCCAAGCAGGAGACCGAGCAGCTCCGCAACAAGGTCAAGGCGGAGACCGAGCAGCTGCGCACCACGGTGCGGCAGGAGACCGAGCAGCTGCGCAGCGAGGCCACCCGCGAGGCCGAGCAGAAGCGGGGCGAGGCGAGCCGCATCCTGGCCGAGGCACGCGAGAAGCGCGACAACGACCTGCAGGAGCTCGAGCTCCAGCTGGCCGAGCGGCGCGAGCGGGCCGAGCAGGAGGAGTCGCAGCGGCACGCGGCCGCGGTCGCCGAGACCCAGAAGCTCGTCGCCGAGGCCGAGCAGCGCGCCCGGGTCGCCGAGACCCGCGCCCGCGAGGTCGAGGCCCACACCGAGTCGCGCCGCAAGGCCGCCGAGGCCCAGGCCAAGGACATCGTCGAGAAGGCACGGGCGCTCGCCGACAAGACCGTCAGCGAGGCGCGCGCCGAGTCCGAGCGCCTGATGTCGGACGCCAAGGCCAACGCCGAGCACAACACGACGCAGGCCAAGCGTCAGGTGTCCGAGCTCACCGCCCAGCGGGACGCGATCACGACGCAGCTCGGCCAGCTGCGCGAGATGCTCGCCGGCCTGGTCGGCGGCGGCGCGGCGGCGGCCACAGTGGCGAAGGCCGCCGAGGTGGCCAAGACCGAGCCGGTCGAGGCGCCGAGCGCAAACGGGCGAGGCTGATCGATCGAGGTGTTCTCCGACGCCGGGCCCCAGCGACGTGGTCCGGCACCGGGCGGTGGCTGCACTCACCGACGGCGCGGTGACCCGGTGTACGCACCGGGTCACCAACCGTTAACAGGGTGCCGACGCCGAGACACCACATGATCGGTCGGCGCGTGGAACGATGTGTCGATGGGCGTTGCCGGCCAGGCGATTCCCACACCGGAGTTACAGAGCGCCTGACCGCCGCCATGGGGGTCCGGCTCGGAACGATGCGAGTATGACTGCATGTCGCAGGAGGACGGGCACGGCCTTCTCCCGGTGAGCGGCGGCGAACCGATGCCGTCGTTCGAGGTGGTGCTGCGCGGATACGACCGACGTCAGGTCGAAGACGCGCTGCGCCGGATGGAAGGCGAGCTGGGCGCGGTCGCTTCGGACCGCGACGCCGCGTACGCGCGTTCGGACGCGTACGCCGCCCAGGTCGAGCGGCTGCACGCCGAGATCGACCGGCTCCGCGGCGAGATCTACCACCTGCGGCAGCAGCTGGAGTACGCCGTCCGCAACCCGCACGCCGAGGTCAGCGCCCGCGTGCAGCAGATCCTCGACCTGGCAGAGGCCGAGGCGAACGAGATCCGCGCCACCGCTCAGAACGAGCTGGTGGGCGCCCGGAACACCGTCCAGCGAGCCGCCGCCGAGGCGGAGGCTGCCGCGCATCGCGTCCTGGACGACGCCGCGCGGGACGCCCGCGGCTTACTGCGCGACGCCGAGCAGGAGGTCACCCGGCAGCGCGAGGAGGCCGAGCGGGAGCTCGTCGAACACCTCATCGGGCTGCGGGAGGAGATCGCCCGCGCCCAGGAGATCATCGACGAGAACGAGGCCGAGGCCCGTCGCCGGGCGGAAGCGATCCTGCAGGACGCCGAGGAGCGCGCCACCGCACTCCCGGCCGAGGCCGAGGCCTACGCCCAGGAGGTCCGCGAAGGCGCCGACGAGTACGCCGAGACCACTCGGAGCGAGGCGGAGGCCTACTCGACGCGTACCCGGTCCGACGCCGACTCCTACGCCAACCAGCTGACGACCGCCGCGAACGAGCGGCTGTCCGCTGCCGTCAACGCCGCCGAGGAACAGGCCGAGGAGCTGGCCGCCGAGGCCCGCGAGCTGGCCAACACGATCGAGGCCGAGGCGCGCGAACGGGCGGATGCGCTGATCGCGGAGGCCGAGAGCCGGCTCGCCGAGGCAGAGCAGCGCATCGCCGACGCGGAGCAGAAGGCCGCCGCCGCGATCAAGAAGGCCGACAACCACGCCGAGGGTGTGGCCCGCGAGGCCGACGACTACGCCAGCTCCGCCCGGCGTAATGCCGACGAGTACTCGGTCACCACCCGCAAGGAGGCCGACGACCACGCCGAGCGGGTCGCCCGGCTGGCCGACGACCACGAGAGCACGGTCCGGCTGGCAGCCGACGAGTACGCGACGAGTACTCGCCGGGAGGCCGACACTTACGCCACGACGATCCGCGCCGAAGCCGATACCTACCGCACGACCACCCAGACCGCCGCGGACGAGTACGCCGAGGCCACCCGCCGTGAAGCCGACGAACACGTCGTCCTGGCGAACCGGAAGGCCGACGACCACGCGGAGCGGGTGGCCCGCGAGGCCGACGACTACGCCGCAGCCACCCGGCGCAGCGCCGAGGAGACCGCAACCCGGGTCACCGCCGAGGCGGCTGCGGAGGCCGCCCGACTGACCGACGACGCCGCGGCCGAGGCGGCCCGCCTGACCGCGGAGGCGCAGCAGCGCGCCGACGAGCTCACCGCCGAGGCCGAGGCCCGGCGCACCGCGCTCACCACCGAGGCCGCCGCAGAGGCGACCCGGATCGTCGCCGAGGCCGAGCGGGTCGCCTCCGCGCACACCGCGCAGGCGGACGAGCAGGTCCAGACGATGATCGACGCGGCCGAGCAGCAGGCCGCGCTGGTCACGCGCGACGCGGACGACACCGCGGCGACCACGGTGAGCCAGGCGCAGGAGCGGGCTCGGACGATCATCACGGTCGCCGAGGCACGGTCCCGCGACCTCGTCGGCACCGCCGAGCGGCGGGCGCAAGACCTGGTGGCCGACGCCGAGCGTCGTGCGGCCAAGGTGCGCAGCGCGGGCGAGGAGAAGGCCGCGACGCTGGTCGCGAGCGCGGAGGAGCGGGTACGGGCGCTGCAGGCCGATGCCGAGCAACGCGCGGAGGCGGTCGTCGCCGAAGCGCACGAGCAGGCAGCACAGGCCGCAGCCGAGGCCGCCGAGGCGACCGCCGACGTCTTCCGGCGCGCCCGGGAGGCCGAGGACGCCGCCGCGACCGTCCGGGCGGACGCCGAGGAGGAGGTTGCCCGCGCGCTCGCGGAGTCGGAGGAGAAGGCCGCCGAACTCGTCCGCACCGCGCAGGAGAAGGCCAGCGCGCTCCGTGCGCAGGCCGAGGAGCACGCCCGGAAGGCCGAGGACGACCGGGACGAAGCCGCCGAGGCACTGCGCGACGCCCAGGAGAAGCTGCACGCCGCCGAGCAGGAGGCGGCGACCACGGTTGCCGGCGCAAAGATGGTGGCGCGCCGCAAGGCGAGCGAGTTGATCGAGGCCGCCGAGCAGAAGGCGACCGAGACGACGTCCGCCGCCGAGGCGCTCGCGTCCGAGACGAGAAAAGCGGCGGACGACCACGCCGAGCGCGTGGCCCGGGAGTCCGACGACTACGCGATGTCCACGCGGCGCAGCGCCGACGAGCACAGCACGAAGGTTCGGGGCGAGGCGGACCAGTACGCGTCCTCGGTCCGGCGCGAGGCCGACGAGCACGCGAACCGGGTCAAGACCGAAGCCGACACGCACCGGGCCACCGCCGAGAAGGCCGCCGCCGACGTCACGGCGAAGGCGGAGGCCACCGCCGCCGAGCTGGTCTCCAAGGCCGAGTCCAAGGCCTCCAAGCTGCTGTCCGAGGCCACCTCGGTGGCGGCGGCCGCCAC
>NZ_BAAAYN010000027.1:36087-93098 GCF_039536245.1 Cryptosporangium minutisporangium
CGCCCGCCACCACCGAGGCCGACGAGTACGCCGCGCAGGTGCACGCGGAGGCCGAGGAGCTGTCCCGGTCCGCGACCGAGGAGGCGGCGAGCCGGGCCGAACGGATGATCCAGGAGGCGATCGCCGAGTCCGAACGCATCACCGCCGACGCCGCGACGCGCGCGAAGCAGCTGTTGGACGATGCGCGGAGCCAGGGCGCCACGATGCGGCGGGACGCCGAGTTGCGGGCCCGGAACACCAAAGAGAAGGCGGGCCTGGAGGCGCACAGCACGACCCGTAAGGCCCGCGAGGAGGCCGAGAAGGTCGTCGCGGGGGCACGCCGGGAGGCGGAGCGGCTCCGAACGGAGGTCGCCGCGCTGATCGAGCGCCGCGAGCAGATCAACGGCGAGCTCAACCGCCTGCAGGACGCGCTGTCCGGCCTCGGCGGAGGCTTGTTCGCGAGCCTGTCCGCGGTCACCGCGCCCGCGCCCGCAGCGGACGCCGCGCCGGCGGATGGTGCTCCGGCCGCGACTTCCAGCGGGGCCGACGACGCCGCCTCCGGCGCGAGCGACGCCAAGTCCGACGCCGAGAAGAAGCCCGCCGCGGTCGCCGAGAACGCTGCCACCGCAAAGGCCGCCACCCCGAAGGCCGACGTCGAGAAGGCCGCCGCACCGAAGTCCGCCACCCCGGAGTCCGCCGCCTCGAAATCCTCGGCGAGCGACGACCGGCCGACCGCCGGAGCGGAGAAGGGCACGGCCAGCGCGAGCAAGGGTGCTCCCGAGGCGGACAAGACGGCCGCAGACGGCTCGGACCGCCCTGCCCGCCCCGACGAGCCCGCCCGGACGGACAAGAACGTCGAGACGGACAAGAACGCCGAGGCGGAGAAGGGCGCCGGGACGGACAAGAACGCCGAGGCGGGGAAGGGCATCGGCTCGGAGCGGGCCGCCGGCTCCGACCGGCCTGCCGGGACGGACAAGACGGCCGCCGGAGCGGGCGAGCCTGCTGGCACGTCGGCCAAGACCGCTGACACTCCGGCCGAGACGGCTGGCCCCTCGGACAAGACCGCCGACAGCTCCGACGAGACCGCTGACGACCGTGGGGCCGACGCCCCGACGAAGGGCGCCACACCGCCGCGGCCCCCTGTTCCCCAGCCCCCGCAGCAGCTTCAGCGCTCCGCGGAGACCTCGCAGGCGGGCAGCGCCCCGAAGCCGACCGCCCAGAACCCGACCGCCCAGAACCCGACTGCGCCGAAGCCGAGCCCGGAGAAGACCCGCACGGACCGGCCCGGGACCGACACCACGAAGCCCACCGCCACCGCGGGTCCGCCCAAGCCGGAGCCGCCGAAGCCGACGCCCCCGCGTCAGACGTTAGGCGCCCGCTTGGCCGCCAACCCGATCCCCACGTCGCCGGCGCGCCCGCCGGTGTCCGCTCCCCCGGCGGCACCGGCCCCGGTGACGGCGACCGCGACCGCAACCCCGGCGGCCCCGTTCATCGCGCCCCCGGCGTCCGCTGCCCCGGTCGTCACCACCTCGGCACCCGCATCTGCGGCCCCCACGACCGCTGCACCCACGGCGTCCGCTGCTCCGGCGTCCACAGCCAAGGAAGCACCGGTCAACGGACGGGCACCGGTGCCGAACGGCGCCGCACCGCGCGACGACCGGGAGAGTCCCAACCGGCCGCAGTCGATGCTCGGCCTGGTCGACGACGACCGGGCCGCGGTCGCCGTCGGGCCGACGCTCGACCTCACCTGGCGCGCGGACCGCGGCAACGAAGGCCGCGACAGCTAGTCGCTGATCCGAGCGAGCAGCGTTCGCACGGCGCCGTCGAAGGCCGTCGGGTCCTCGATCGCGGTCAGGTGCCCGGCGTGCGGGATCTCGACGACCCGCGCGTCCGGGAGCGCCTCCGCCATCGCTGCGACGTCCCGGTCGGTGATCAGCGGGTCCTCCTCACCGGAGATGACCAGGGCCGGCACGTTCGCGGCACGCAGGACGTCGAACGAGTCGACCCGACCGGCCATCGCGTACTGCGCCCAGGCGGCGGCGCGCGGCGGGGCGGCGAGGATCGCGGCCTTCACCGCGTCGGCGACCGCCGGCCTGGCGGACCGGGTCGTCGGCCCGAGCAGGTTGCCGAACACGTTCTCGACCAGTGTCTCCGCCGAGCCGGTGTGCTCCAGCGCGTGCGCGATCCGGACCCGGTTCGCCGCCGCCCCCTCGTGGTCCGCCGACGCCTTGGTGTTCGCGAGAACCAGACCGCTCACCCGCTCGGGGTAGCGGCGCAGGAACGCCATCGTGACGTAGCCGCCCATCGAGAGCCCGCCCAACACCACCCGGTCGAGCTTCAGGTCGTCGAGCAGCAGCGCCAGATCGTCCACCAGGACGTCCATCGAGGGGTCCTCGTCGCCGAGCGGGGAGTCGCCCCAGCCGCGCTGGTCCGGCGTGATCAACCGGCAGGTGTCGGCCAGCAACCAGTGCTGGGCCGCCCACATCGCCGAGGAGAGCGGAAACGCATGCAGCAGCACCAACGGCGTGCCGTGCCCGCTCTCCTGGTAGGTCAGCTCGACCGTCACGGTTCCCCCTGATCCGCATCACCGCCGCCCCGCGGCTCCGGCCTCGGTACGTCCGCGAACGCGGCCACCGTCTGGTCGGCGTACTGGCTGGCGTCACCAGTCTCTATCGGGCCGTCGTATTCCGGTGGGAGCGGGACGGCATCGGGCGACACGATTCGCGCGACGACCTCGTCCAGGACCCGCTCCGCATAGCCCACCCAGAGGTGTTTCGCACCGTCCACAGGGACGAGTTCTGCCTGGGTGAGCGGCGCGAACCGGGTCGCGGCCTCCGCCGGTCGGAGGAAATCGTCGAACTCCGGGACCAATGCGGTGACCGGCTTACCCGAGTCGGCCCAGACCTTCAGGTGTTCGGGTCCGCTGAACCGCAGCGGCGGCGAGAGCAGGATCGCGCCGACCACGGACGGGTCGCAGCCGTACATCAGCGCCAGATCGGTGCCGAACGACCAGCCGAGCAGCCACGGGTTCGGCAACTCCTCGAACTCGGCGTACTCGATCGCGGCCGCGACGTCGAACCGCTCGCCGACCGCGTTGTCGAACGCACCCTCGCTGGTGCCGCGCGCCGAGGACGTGCCGCGCGTGTTGAAGCGCAGCACGGCGACGTCGGCGAGCTCCGGGAGACGCCACGCGGCTTTGCGGAACAGATGGCTGTCCATCATCCCGCCGTGCGTCGGCAGCGGGTGCAGGCAGATCAGTGTGGCCGCCGGAGGCCGGCCGAGCGGGAGCGCCACCTCGCCGACGAGCGTCAACCCGTCCGCGGTGTGCAGCGTGATGTCCCGGCGTTCCGCCGGCAGTACGGAGTTAGCGACGATGCGAGCCACGTACGAATCGTCGCATCCGAGCGTCCGCCAGAAGCAGTTGCCGTTGAAGCGCCGCCAGGCGCGCGAGGTTGTACCTGCTACGGCGGTGGAGCCCGTCGACGGCGGGGCTGGCAGTCGAGCGCGAGGCCGCCTCGTATTGGTCATACTCAAGGGCTCGCGCTCGCCTGTCAGCGTCGTNACGGCGGGGCTGGCAGTCGAGCGCGAGGCCGCCTCGTATTGGTCATACTCAAGGGCTCGCGCTCGCCTGTCAGCGTCGTCGTCGGCGGGCCGCCCAGCAAGGAGTGTGCCAGTGGCGTCGGTCGTCGGGGCTGGCCTGACCGGCCCAAGAACCAGCCTCCGGCCAGACGACGACGTGCGCGGTTCCGCCGCGGACCTCCTGGTCGCAGCCGGGGCACCGGTACGTCTTGCCGGTGGAGCTACCCGCCAGCCGCCGCACGACCCACCCGTCCTCGACGGTGTCGACGACAGGGACGTACGGGTCGCGCGGGCCGCGATCCGCTTCGGGCCGACCGCGGCGGCGCTGACGATTGTGCCGAGGACTCACGCTGAGAAAGCGTGCAGGACGCCGCCGAGGTTCCCACCATCGGGGTCACGCACCGCGAGCCGCGACGCCCACCCAGACGCCGCGCAGCGCGGAACTACGGTGCCGCGCGGCGCAGCGTCCACCTGATGCAGTTGCCGTTGAAGCGCCTCCAGGCGCGCGCAGTGGTACCTAATACGGACCTGGAGCCCGTCCAGGACGAGGCTGGCGTCCGCGCGCAAGGCCGTCGCGACCTTCGGGTGGTCTCAAGGCCTTGCGCGCGGCCGTCAGGCTCGTTCTGGGCGGGCCGCCCACTAACGGGCGTAGTCGCGGAAGCCGCGTTTGGTCTTCCGCCCGAGGTAGCCGGCCGCCACCAGGTGCTCGAGCAGAGGCGACGGCGCGAAGCCCGGCTCGTGGAACTCGGCGTGCAGCTCCTTCTGGATCGCCAGCGACACGTCCAGCCCCACGACGTCCAGCAGCGCGAACGGCCCCATCGGGTACCCGAACCCGAGCGTCACCGCGGTGTCGATCTCGTCCGCGTCGGCGTAGTGGGCGTCGAGCATCGCGACCGCGTCGTTGAGGTACGGGAACAGCAACGCGTTGACGATGAACCCGGCCCGGTCGCGGCAGTCCACCGGGTGCTTGCGGAGCGTCCGGGTCACGGCGTGGGCGGTGGCCACCACGTCCGGGGCGGTGGCCACCGTCGACACGATCTCGACCAGCTTCATGACCGGCGCCGGATTGAAGAAGTGCAGCCCGACGACGTCCTGCGGCCGCGACGTCGCGGTGGCGCACTCGATCACCGGCAGGCTGGACGTGGTCGTCGCGAGCACCGTTCCCGGCTTGCACACCGCGTCGAGCGTCGCGAACAGCTCGCGCTTGACCGTCAGGTCCTCCACGATCGCCTCGACCACCAGGTCGACGTCGGCCAGGTCGTCGTGCGTGGCGCTACCGGTCACCCGGCCCAGGACCGCGTCCCGCTCGGTCTCGGGGAGCTTGCCCTTCGATACCGCCCGGTCCAGCGACTTGGTCAACGCGGCGAGCACCCGAGCGCTCTTCTCGTCGCTGCGGGTCACGTAGGTGACGTCGTACCCGGCCTTGGCGAACACCTCGATGATGCCGGTGGCCATCGTCCCGGAGCCGACCACGCCGACCTTCTGCACGGTCCGGACGATGTCGGCGTCCGCCGTGCTCGAGGCCGTGTCCGCGACCGGCGCGCCGTCCACGTAGGTGTAGAAGCCGCGACCGGATTTCACGCCGAGTAAGCCGCCGGCGATCATCTGCTTGAGCAGCGGCGCCGGGGCGTGCCGACGGTCGCCGCTCTGCGCGTGGAGTGCGGTGAGCACGTCGAACGTGGTGTCCAGCCCGATCCGGTCGACGACCGCGAGCGGCCCGGACGGCAGGCCGCAGCCGAACCGCATCGCCGCGTCCACGTCGTCGCGGGTGGCGTAGCCCGACTCGACGAACGCCACCGCCTGGTTGAGGTAGGCGAACAGCAGCGCGGACGTGATCAGCCCGGTCCGGTCGCCGACCCGCAGCGGGTTCTTGCCGAGCCGGTCGGACAGCAGCGCGACCGCGTCGTCGACGACCTCGGGGTCGGTGAACACCGTCCGGACGACCTCGACCAGCGGCGTACCGTCCACCGGCGCGGCGAAGTGCAGCCCGAGCACCCGGTGCGGATGGGCAGCCGCCACCGCCAGTTCGGTGACCGACAGCGCCGAGGCCGCGGTGGCGAGCACCGCATCCGGACGCACCACCGCACCGAGGGCGGCGAACACCCGCTGCTTGAGCTCGAGCCGCTCGGGGACCGCTTCGATGACCAGGTCGGCGTCGGCCAGCGCGGACAGTTCCGCGTCGACCCGGACGCCGTCGACGCTGATCCGCGCCCGGACGGCCTCGTCCGTGTCCACACCCACCACCTGGAATCCGGCGCCGGCGAACACCTTCGCGAGGCCCGCTCCTACCGTTCCCAGACCGACGATTCCGATGCGAGCGAAGTCCCGTGGCACGGTCGCCTCCTCTTAGTGCTGCACTGCGGGAGGCCCGAGTGCAGAAGCGTGCTGATACGCGAGTGACAGCGCGCCCGCGGTCGCCGGTCGGGCGGCACGGAAACGCTGGCTGGCCGTGGAGTGGGCCGAGTGTGGCATACCGATCAGTAACTTAGGCCGGAGCATGGTCCGCATCACACCGCTTGCGGGTCTCTGCCCCCATCTGAACCGAGTCACCTTGGTTACTCGCGAGTCAGGTTCGCCCTACTGGCGAGTTCGTCGCGTCCTAGACTCACGCCAACGCCCAATGAACTTTTCAACCTCCGGCCCGCTCCGGGCCGAGCGACCGCAGCAGTCGCCGGTCGAAAAGAATTCACCCCTCCCAGGAGGTCCCGATGACCGTGACCGAGCAGTCGTCACGCCCTGGCACGCCGACGTTCGTCGACGGATTTCTGGTGTCGTCGAGCCCGGCGACCGGCGAGGAGGTCGGCCGGGTCGCGGTCACCGACGCCGACGCCGTCCGGGCTGCGGTCGACGAGGCGCGGGCCGCGTCGACGTGGTGGGCCGGGCTGGGCTACTCCGGACGACGCGCGCGACTGCTGGCGTGGCGCGCGCTGATCGTCCAGCGCATGGACGAGATCACCGACCTGATGCACCGCGAGAACGGCAAGCCGACCGACGACGCGATGCTGGAAATGCTGATCACCGTCCACCACCTGGACTGGGCGGCGAAGAAAGCGGCGAAGGTCCTCGGGCCCCGGCGGGTGTCGTCCGGCATGCTCGCCGCCAACATCGCCGCGACGCTGGAGTACTCCCCGCTCGGTGTGATCGGCGTGATCGGGCCGTGGAACTACCCGGTCTTCACGCCGATGGGTTCGATCGCGTACGCGCTCGCCGCGGGCAACTCCGTGGTGTTCAAGCCGAGCGAGTACACCCCGCTGGTCGGCAAGTGGCTGGTCGACACGTTCGCCGAGGTCGTTCCCGAACACCCGGTGCTCGTCGGGGTCTACGGCGGCGGGGAGACCGGCGCCGCGCTGACCACGGCCGGCGTCGACAAGATCGCGTTCACCGGGTCGACCGCGACCGGCAAGAAGATCATGGCGGCCGCCGCCCAGACGCTCACGCCGGTACTTATCGAGTGCGGCGGCAAGGACCCGCTGCTGGTCGACGCCGACGCCGACCTGGACGCGGCGGCCGACGCCGCGGTCTGGGGCGGGATGTCCAACGGTGGGCAGACCTGCATCGGCACCGAGCGGGTCTACGTCCACGAGGCCGTCTACGAGCCGTTCCTGGCCAAGCTGACCGAGAAGGCTCGCGGTGTGACGCCCGGCGAGGCGCCGGACGCGCTCTACGGACCCGCGACGATGCCATCGCAGCTCGACGTGATCCGCCGCCACGTGGACGACGCGCTCGCCCGCGGCGGCAAAGCGGTGGTCGGTGGCGCGGAGTCGGTCAGCGGGCCGTTCGTCGCGCCGGTCGTCCTCACCGACGTGCCGGAGGACTCGGCCGCCGTCCAGGAGGAGACGTTCGGCCCGACGCTCACCGTGTCCAAGGTGAAAGACATGGACGAGGCGGTGGAGCGGGCCAACGGCACCTCGTACGGGCTGGGCGCGGCGGTGTTCTCGAAGCGACGCGGCGTCGAGCTGGCGCGGCGGATCCGGTCCGGCATGACCGCGGTGAACTCGATCATCTCGTTCGCGAGCGTGGCCGCCCTGCCGTTCGGCGGCGTGGGCGACTCCGGGTTCGGCCGGATCCACGGCGAGGACGGCCTGCGCGAGTTCACCCGGCCGAAGGCGATCGCCCGCCAGCGGTTCGCGCTGCCGTTGGCGATCTACAGCTTCACCCGCACCGACAAGACGAACGCTCTGCTCCAGCGCACTATGCGCACGATGTACGGCAAGGGGGCCCCGAAGCGCTAGAACGGTGTGGCGCTGGGCCCGCTATGACGAGCCCAGCGCCACACCGTTCGGCCGGGAGATACGGTGCGGGCATGATTTCCCCCGAGTCGGCCCGGCCCGCTCCTCCTGTCGCGAAGCGCGTCCCGTTCGTCCGGAGCCACCACGGTGACGAGGTCGTGGACGAGTACGCGTGGCTGGCCGACCGGGACGACCCCGACACGATGGCGTACCTCACCGCCGAGAACGCGTACACCGAGCAGGTCACCGCCGACCAGGCCGCCCTGCGCGAGACGCTGTTCGACGAGATCAAGCGTCGCACCCAGGAGACCGACCTCTCGGTGCCCAGCCGCAAGGGCGACTGGTGGCACTACAGCCGCACCGAGGAGGGCAAGCAGTACGGCATCCACTGCCGCCTGCGCGCCGAGCCGGGTCAGCTGACGCCCCCGACCGTGCCCACTGAGCCGGCTCTGCCGGGGGCAGCGGACGGCACAGTCCTCCCGGGCGAAGAGGTGCTGCTCGACGAGAACGTCGTCGCGGGCGAAGAGCCGTTCCTCGCGCTCGGCGCGTTCGACGTCAGCCCGGACGACCGGCTGCTCGCCTACTCCACCGACTTCGCCGGCGACGAGCGGTTCACGCTCCGGATCCGCGACCTGACGACCGGGAAAGACCTCGCCGACGAGGTCCCGAACACCTCCTACGGCACGGCCTGGTCCGCCGACGGCACCGAGCTGTTCTACCTGACGGTGGATGAGGCGTGGCGTCCGCACCGGGTCTGGCGGCACACCGTCGGCACGCCGGCCGCCTCGGACACCCTCGTCTTCGAGGAGCCCGACGAGCGGTTCTGGGTGGGCGTCGGCCTGTCCCGCAGCGAGGCCTACGTCGTGATCCAGGCCAGCAGCAAAACCACCAGCGAGGTGCGCGTCATCGACGCGTCCGCGCCCACCGGTGAACCTCGGCTGATCGCTCCCCGCCGGGACGGCGTCGAGTACTCGATCGACCACCAGGCAGCCGGGCCGAACCGCCCCGAGCGCTTCCTCGTGCTGCACAACGACGGCGCGGAGAACTTCACGCTGGCCACCGCCCCGATCGACGCCCCGTCCGAGTGGACGCCGCTGATCCCGCACGACCCCGCGGTGCGCCTGACCGACGTCGACGCGTTCGCCGGCCACGTCGTCGTCCACCTGCGCAAGGACGGCCTGACCGGCCTGCGGGTGCTCACCGAGGGCGAGCCCGCCCGCGATCTGACGTTCCCGGAGGCCGTCTACACGGTCGAGCCGGCCGGCAACCCCGACTACTTCACTCATGAGTTCCGCCTGCACTACACGTCGCTGGTGACGCCGGACTCGGTGTTCGACTGCGACCTGGTGACCGGCGAGCTGACGCTACGCAAGCGGCAGCCGGTGCTCGGTGGCTACGAGCCCGATCAGTACGAGCAGTACCGGGAGTGGGCGGTCGCGGCCGACGGCACTCGGATCCCGATCTCGCTGGTGGCCCGGAAGGACACCCCGAGGGACGGGTCGGCGCCGTGCTTGCTCTACGGGTACGGCGCGTACGAGATCAGCATCGACCCCTGGTTCTCGGTTGCCCGGCTCTCCCTGCTCGACCGCGGTTTCGTCTTCGCGGTGGCGCACGTCCGGGGCGGTGGTGAGCTGGGTCGTCGGTGGTACATCGAGGGCAGGCTCGGCAACAAGATGAACACGTTCACCGACTTCATCGCGGCTGCTCGGGCCGTGGTGGAGGCCGGCTGGACGTCCACCGACCGGCTCGTCGCCCGCGGGGGCAGCGCCGGCGGCCTGCTGATGGGAGCGGTCGCGAACCTGGCGCCGGACGCATTCCGCGCGATCGTCGCCGACGTGCCGTTCGTGGACGCACTGACGTCGATCCTCGACCCGTCGCTGCCGCTGACCGTCACCGAGTGGGAGGAGTGGGGCAACCCGCTCCACGACCCGGAGGCGTACTCCTACATCCGCTCGTACGCGCCGTACGACAACGTCGAGGCGCGTCCGTACCCGGCGATCCTGGCGCTGGCCGGGCTGAACGACACCCGCGTGCTGTACCACGAGCCGGCGAAGTGGGTCGCGAAGCTCCGTGCGATCGGGGCATCCGACGTCCTGCTCCGCACCGAGATGGGCGCTGGGCACTCCGGGCCCAGCGGCCGCTACGACGCGTGGCGCGAGGCGGCGTTCGCGACCGCCTGGATCGTCGACGTGGTCGGCGCCGATTCCCGCGCCTGACGAGCAGGTTCGGCGCCCGGCACGAGCGTCATCGGCCGGGCCGCCGGACTCGCACGCCGAGGACCGGTAGCTCTACCCACTCGGCGCCGCGGCATGCTCAAAGGCTCAACTCGCCGACCCACGGGCCGACAGGAGTACGAGACGTAGGTCACCCCGACCGCGTCCTGGACTGTCGAGGCGGCGCTCGTGGCCCGGTTGACCCAGGGGTTCCAGAACCTCCGGATTGCAGTGAAGCTCGGCGTGCTCATCGTCATCGCGGTGGTCTGCGCGCTCGTCGTCGGGCTGATCGGGCTCCGTTCCCAGTCCCAGCTCACCGACCAGGCCGAGAAGGTCCGGTTGCTGGAGGTCGCGAAGGGGGCGCTCAACCACCTCGACACGCGGAACGCCGAACTGAAGGTCGACGGTTACCGGGCGTTGATCGAGACCGACCAGCTGGACTCGGTGCGGCAGGACGCCACCGATGACGCGGCCTCCATCGACGAGGCCGTCGCTGCCGTGAAAGCCGCCGGACTCCCAGCCGACCTGAGGTCACAGTTCGACGCGATCGAACCCGACATCGAGACGTTCAAGTCCACGGTGACGACGCTGGTCGACACCGCGGGCACCAACTACGCCGCCGCACGCGCGAACGAGGGTCAGATCGCCGAGAAGAACCACGTCGTCGACGATCAGCTGGAGGCGCTCCACGAGGCCGTGGACTCCGCGATCGCCGCCGGGCGGAGCGAGATGCAGAACACCAGCGACGGCGCGACCCGTGACGTCCTGATCGCCCAGGTGCTGGCTCTGCTCCTGCTGCTGTTGATCGCGATCCCGATCGTCCGCGGCATCACCCGGCCGGTCGCTCGGATGCGGACGGTGCTCGACGGCCTGGCCCACGGCGACCTGACGCGCTCGGCCGGCATCACCGGCCGGGACGAGATCGGTCAGATGGCGGCCTCGCTGGACGCCGCCACCGAGAGCATCCGGGAGGTGCTGGACGCCGTCGACGGAAACGCGACCGCGCTGACCCGCTCGTCGCAGCAGCTCTCCGAGGCCAGTACGAGCATCGCGCACGCCGCGGACGACACCAACTCGCAGACCGCGGTCGCGTCCTCGGCAGCCGACGAGGTGGCGCGCAACGTCAACTCGGTGGCCGCCGGTGCGGAAGAGATGGGCGCCGCGATCGGGGAGATCGCCCGCAACACCACCGAGGCCGTCGGAGTGGTCGCCAGCGCGGTCGACGAGGCCAACCAGGCCACCCGCACGGTCGAGCGGCTCGGCACGTCGTCGGCGGAGATCGGCGAAGTGCTCGGCCTGATCACGTCGATCGCCGAGCAGACCAACCTGCTCGCGCTCAACGCGACGATCGAGGCCGCCAGGGCCGGCGAGTCGGGCAAGGGCTTCGCCGTCGTCGCCAACGAGGTCAAAGAGCTCGCACAGGAGACCGCGAAGGCCACCGAGGACATCGGGACCCGGGTCGCGGCGATCCAGCAGGACACCCGGAGCGCGGTCGAGGCGATCAGCCGGGTGGCCGAGGTGATCGAACGGATCAACGAGTACCAGGCCACGATCGCCAGCGCCGTCGAGGAGCAGAGCGCGACCACGCAGGAGATGAGCCGGAGTGTCGCCGAGGCCGCGAGCGGTGCAGACGTGATCGCGACGAACATCAGCGCGGTCGCGACCGCGACGGCGTCCACGACGCAGGGCGTCGAGCGGGCGAAGGAGGCGGCCGCGGAGCTCGCCGAGATGTCCTCTCAGCTGCGCGGAATGATCGGCCGCTTCGTCACTCGCTGAACGAACGCGCTGGACCGGTGCTTGTTCACTTTGGCGTGTCACACTTCCGCTCGCTGAACGGATGGTGAACGCCAGGAGGAGCACCGATGACGCAACCGGTCGGACGGCTGCACGCCGCGATCTCACGCCGGATCCCGCACCTGCCCGACGCGGCCGGGCCGCTCTCCGGCTCGACATCGGACGGCTCGGCGCCGAACGCGAGTGGGAACCCGCCGCTCTCGGTCCTGTTCGTGGGTGACTCCTCGGTGGCTGGCGTCGGCGCGAGCCACCACGACGAGGCGCTCGCGGGGCAGTTCACGGCCGCGCTGGCCGAACAGACCGACCGGCCGGTGGCGTGGCGGGTGCTCGCCCGCAGCGGTGACACCGTCCGTGGCCTCACCGCGCTGGTCACGGCGCACGCCCAGGAGCTCGACGCCGACCTGGTCGTGCTCTCCGCGGGCACGAACGACGCGCTGCGTCTCCGGCGCCCGTCTGCCTGGCGGGCCGACGTCACGGTGCTGGTGGACGCCGTCCGCGAGCGGCTCGGGCGGCCGGTACCCGTCCTGCTGGTGGGCATCCCGCCCGTGCACCGGTTCGGGTCGCTGCCGCGGCTGATTCGCTGGTCGATCGGCGGGTACGCGATGCTGCTCGACCGGCAGCTCGTCCGGCTCTGCGCGGCGGCGTCCGATCTCTGCCACCTGACCGCGAAGCCGCTCCCGACCGACACGTCGGCGTTCTTCTCGATCGACCGATTCCACCCGTCGCCGGTCGGCTACCGAGCCTGGGCCCGCCTGCTGGCCGCGTCAGCCGCCACTTTCGTCGCCGAATCGGCGCCTGCCCCCGCGTCCGCATAGTGCAGTTGCCGTTTGAAGCGCCGCCAGGCGCGACTGTTCTGAGCTGGAGCCCGCCGAGGACGAGGCTGGCAGTCGAGCGCGAGGCCGCCGCGACCTTTGGGTGGTCTCAAGGCCTCGCGCTCGCCTGTCAGGCTCGCCCCTCGGCGGGCCGCCCACCTAGAAAAGCTTTCCTTCTGTGTCGTCCACTCCGCGGAGCGTGTCGTAGTTGAGGGTGACGCAGCGGATACCGCGGTCGGTGGCGAGAACGGAGGCCTGCGGCTTGATCTGCTGCGCGGCGAAGATACCGGTGACCGGTGCGAGCAACGGGTCCCGGTTCAGCAGCTCCAGGTAGCGGGTGAGCTGCTCCACCCCGTCGATCTCACCCCGCCGCTTGATCTCCACGGCCACCGTCGTCCCGGACGCGTCCCGGCACAGGATGTCGACCGGCCCGATCGCGGTCGGGTATTCGCGACGGATGAGCGTGTAGCCCTCACCGAGCGTCGTGATGTGCTCGGCCAGCAGCCGCTGGAGGTCGGCCTCGACCCCGTCCTTCACCAGACCTGGGTCCACCCCGAGGTCGTGGCTGGAGTCGTGGAGTACCTCCTCGATCGTGATCCGCAGTTCCTCGCCTGCTTTGTTCACGACGGTCCAGACGCCGGGCTGTTCCTCCAGCCGGCAGGGCGGACTCATCCAGTTCAGCGGCTTGTAGGCGCGATCGTCGGCGTGGATCGACACCGACCCGTCGGCCTTGACCAGCAGTAGCCGTGTCGCGGGCGGGAGGTGGGCGGTGAGTCGACCGATGTAGTCGACGGAGCAGCGGGCTATGACCAAGCGCACGGCGAACCAGGCTAGGCCATCCGCCACTGGCCTGCCCGCCCGGCCAGCAACACCGAGTCGGGACCCGGACATCGATGCAGTAACCAACGGAACCGGCGCTACCGTCATCCACGTGAGTGCGACGCCCCATACCGACGCCACCGGCCCGAGATTCGCCAGCCACGTCTTCGGGCGGTGGACGGACCCGCAGGAGGTCCACGCCGCCGGCGTGGCGCTCCGAGAGAAGACGCCGGTCAGCGCCTGCGCCGAGTACGTCCGGCGGCCGGACCGCCCGGATCCGGTCGCGTTCGTCGAGGCGACCAACGAAGGCCGGGTCGACGACCTCGTCGCGCTCCGGGTGGGTCGGATGGCCGCGTCGCCGTTCGCGTTCCTCCGGGGCAGCGCCGGCTTGATGGCGGCCGACCTGGTCGGCACCCCGACCTCCGGCATCACCGCCTGGATCTGCGGTGACGCGCACGCGTCGAACTTCGGGCTCTACGCCTCCCCCGAGCGTCGCCTGGTCATGGACGTCAACGACTTCGACGAGACCGTCGTCGGCCCGTGGGAGTGGGACCTCAAGCGGCTCGCCGCGAGCTTGGTCGTCGCCGGTCGCGAGGCCGGGGTGGACGAGGCGAGGGTCCGCAGCGCCGCGGCGGACGCCGCTCGCATCTACCGGGCCGCGCTCCGCGAGCTGGCCGGGATGCCGATCCTCGACGCCTACTACCTGACCACCGACGAGAAGACGATCGACCACTTCGACGTCGCCCAGCTCGGCGAAGTGTTCAAGCGGATCGGCAAGAAGGCGCGGAAGAACACCAGCCGGCGGGTCGTCGAGAAGTTCGCCGAGCGCGCCGAGACCAACCACTGGCGGTTCGTAGACGACCCGCCGACCCTCACCCACGTCGACCGGAACGCCGAGCGGGCGGTGCTCGACGGCCTGGAGTCCTACGTCGAAGGTTGCCTCGACGACGAGCTGCGGACGCTGCTGTCGCGGTACTCGGTGACCGACATCGCGCACCGGGTGGTGGGCCTGGGCAGTGTCGGGCGGCGCAGCTACATCGTCCTGCTGCACGGCAACGGCGAGGACGCCCTGGTGCTGCAGGTGAAGGAGGCCGGTCCGTCCGCGCTGGCCCCGTACGTGTCCGCGACACCGTACTCCCACAACGGCGAACGCATCGTCCGTGGTCAGCGCTGGATGCAGACGGTCAGCGACATCCTGCTCGGCTGGACGACCGTCGACGGGCGACCGTTCCTGGTCCGCCAGTTCCGCGACATGAAGGGCAGCATCGACCCCGCGCTGCTCAAGCCGAACCAGCTGGACGACTACGCCCGGGTGGTCGGCGCGGTGCTGGCCAGGGCGCACGCCCAGTCGGCCGATCCGCGCCTGCTGAGCGGCTACGTGGACGGCCAGGTCCGTACTCCGGGCGGGGACGGGTTCGACGAGGCGATCGCCACGTTCGCCGTCGCCTACGCCGACCAGACCGAGGCGGACCACGACGCGCTCGTCGGCGCGGTCAAGGCCGGCCGGCTGCCGGCGATCTTCGAGGCGGAAGACTAAGCCTCCCGCGCGGTCCCGACACGACCCGCCGGGCGCGTCGACATGACGCCCCCGGCGTGCCAGGCTCGTGCCCATGGTCACCGGAACGCCCGATCCGCTGCAGAGTCGTGTACCGCCGATGCCCGTGCCCGGTCCGCCGGTACCGCCGCCGGCTCCCGCGCCGGTTCCGGTACCGCCGCCCGGGCCCGGCGGTCCCCAGCCCGGCCCCGGCCCACTGCCGCCGGACCCCGAGCCGCAGCCGAGCCCCGACCCGGTCCCACCGCCGTCCTAAGGACTGCCTTAGACCTGGAGCCCGTCCAGGGCGACGCTGCCGATCGGGCGGGAGGACGCCGCGTATAGGTTCATACTCAAGTCCTTCCGCCCGCTCGGCAGCGTCGTTCTGGGCGGGCCGGGCACGGCGTCGTTCTGGACGGGCCGTGCAACTGTGGAGTTGTGTTCGAACTACTGACCGGCACCGGCCTCGCCGCGTCGTCCGGTCTCAACGCCTACATTCCGCTGCTGACGCTCGGTGTCCTCTCCCGGTACACCGACACGGTCAGCCTTCCCACGGGGTGGCAGTGGCTGGACAGCGGCTGGGCGCTGCTGATCCTCGCCGCGCTGCTCGCGGTGGAGATGGTGGCGGACAAGGTGCCGGTCGTCGATTCCCTCAACGACGTGCTGCAGACCGTGGTCCGCCCGACGTCCGGCGGACTCGCGTTCGGAGCCACCGCCACGTCGGACGCCGTGACCGTCAGCAACCCGGACAGCTTCGTCGGGGGCGGACAGTGGGTCCCGATCGCGGTCGGCGTGGTCCTCGCGCTCGTCGTCCACGCCGGCAAGGCCACAGCCCGGCCCGCGCTGAACACTGCTAGCGGTGGGTTCGCCGCACCGGTCGTCAGCGTGGTCGAGGACGTCGCGAGCTTCGGCCTCTCGTTGCTGGCCCTGCTGGCCCCACTCCTGGTCGTCGTCGCGCTGGCCGCGATGGCCGCGGTCTTCTGGCGAGCGATCCGGAAAGTACGCGCACTCCGACGCCGAAAGGCCGAGCGCCGCGCCCGGAACCGCCCGTTATCTGCCGACCCGAGCGCTGCGATGCACACTCAGAATTCTCTTTAGGTAATATTTCGGTCCCCATTACTCTTTTTGCGGGGCGGGCTATTCCTCCAGGTGTAGCCGGAGCCGAGGGAACGTGTCACGGTCGTCGTACCGGGTAGGACCCGGGCACGATCGCAGGGGGGTCCGATGGAGATCGACATCGTCAGCGTGCCGTTCAGCGCGACGGGGCGCGCCGGTGGTGCGGCCGCCGCGCCGGCCGCCGTCCACGCCCAAGGACTGATCGGACGGATCCGTTCGGCGCTGCCGAACGGATGGTCCCCCCACGAGACGTCGCCGGTGCTCGGGGGCGAGCGGTCGCTGATCCGGAGCCCGGACACCGGCCTGCTCAACGAACCGGCGCTGGCAGCGATGATCGACGGCGTGGCCGACGCGGTGTCCGCGAGCCACGCCGACGGACACTTCCCGCTGCTGCTCGGCGGCGACAACCCGATCCTGCTGGGCGGCCTCGTCGCCACCGGCCACCGTCCGGAGGGGCCGGCCGGGCTGCTCGTGCTCTCCGGCCGTGAGTGCGCCTGGCCGCCGGACAAGTCGCCGACCGGGTGCGCGTCCGACTGCACGCTGGGGTTGGCACTGCTCGCGCAGACGAACGCCGTACTCTCCAACGGCCTGTCCCGTCGGTTGCCGCTGGTGCCGCCGGGGGCAGTCGCGGTGCTCGGCGCTCGCGACGCCGCCGAACTCTCCGCGGCCGGCATCCCGTCGCTCTCCGGCAGCATCCTCATCCGGTCCGACGAGGACCTGGGCGCGATCGGCGCCCGCCCCGCGACCGGACTGACCATCGCGCGCCACGCCACCGATGCGATCGAGCACCTCCGGCGCACCACCGACAACTGGTGGCTGCACATCGACCTGTCCGTGCTCTCGACGCCCGCCCTGCCCACCGTGGACCGGCGCCTGCCCGGCGGCCTGAGCTGGGAGCAGCTCACCGCCCTGACCAAAGCCGCGCTCGCCACCCCCGGCCTGGTCGGCTGGAGCGTGACCGGTTACGACGCCGATCACGACCTGGAGCGGATCAGTGCGGCACACCTCGCCGACTACCTGGTCGAGTCGGTCGGCGCGCTGCCAGCGGCCGGCCGGAACGGTGCGGCCCGCTCGGCACCCGCCGGATCCGCACTGGACGCTCTCGCCGGCGGACGTCCGCCCGGCGCCGGTTCTTCGCACGGCCGCCAGCCTGCGCAGGACCAGCCGACGCAGGACCAGCCGGAGGGCCCGGCCGAGAAGCGGCCGGACGCCCCGGCGGAGAGCCGATCCGACGCCCGCGCGGAGAACCGATCGGACACCCGTGCGGAGAGCGCGGCGGGTGGCCGGCCGGAGAGCTCCCCGGCGCCGCGGGCTCAGACCGTCGCGAGTCCGTGAACCTCGTCGATGACCGTCACGATCTCGTCCATGATCTCGTTCAGGCCGTAGTCCTTCGGCGTGAACACCCGGGCGACTCCGGCCGCCTTCAGCATCTCCGCGTCGTCCTCGGGAATGATGCCGCCGACGATGACCGGCACGTCGGTGAGGCCCTGCGCGCGTAGACCCTCGATCACGGCGGGTACCGCGAGCGCGTGCGCTCCGGACAGGATCGACAGCCCGACGACGTGCACGTCCTCGGCGACGGCGGCGGCCACGATCTGCTCCGGCGTGAGCCGAATGCCCTGGTAGACGACCTCGAAGCCGGCGTCCCGGGCCCGCACAGCGATCTGCTCGGCGCCGTTGGAGTGCCCGTCGAGGCCGGGCTTGCCCACGAGCATCCGCAGCCGACCCCCGAGCCGCTCCCCGGTCACGCGGACCCGCTCGCGAAGAGCGACCAGCGCGTCAGCGGTCTCGGCCCCAGGGTGGGACGCGGAGGCCGCGCTGACCCCGGTCGGCGCCCGGTACTCACCGAACACGTCCCGGAGGACGTTCGCCCACTCGCCGGTCGTGACGCCGGCGCGCACGCACGCCAGGGTCGGCTCCATCAGGTTCGTGCCGTTCTTCGCGGCGTCGGCCAGCTCGGCCAGCGTCGCGTCGACGGCTGCCTGATCCCGGTCGGCCTTCCAGGCCGCCAGGCGCTCGCGCGCGGCCTCCTCGACGCTCGCGTCGACGGTGAAGATGGCCTTCGCCGCGCCTCCCGCGCCGCCACCCGCCGTCAGCGGGCTCGGCTCGGTCTCGGTGTACTTGTTGACGCCGACGATGACGTCCTCACCGGCCTCGACCCGGGCACGCCGCTCGGCCAGCGAGCGCACCAGCTCGCCCTTCATGTAGCCGGACTCGATCGCCGCGACCGCGCCACCGAGCTCCTGCACCCGGGCGATCTCCGCGCGCGCGCCCTCCAGAATCGATTCGACCTTGGCCTCGACCACGAGGGAACCGTCGAAGAGGTCGTCGTACTCGAGCAGGTCACTCTCGAACGCGAGCACCTGCTGCATGCGCAGCGCCCACTGCTGGTCCCAGGGGCGGGGCAGCCCGAGCGCCTCGTTCCAGGCGGGCAGCTGGACGGCGCGGGCGCGGGCGTTCCGAGAGAGCGTGACGCCGAGCATCTCCAGAACGATCCGCTGGACGTTGTTCTCCGGCTGCGCCTCGGTGAGCCCGAGCGAGTTCACCTGCACGCCGTACCGGAAACGGCGGTCCTTGGGGTTCTCCACCCCGTAGCGCTCGCGGGTGATCTCGTCCCAGAGCTGCGCGAACGCCCGGAGTTTGCACATCTCCTCGATGAAGCGCATGCCGGCGTTGACGAAGAACGAGATGCGCGCGACGACGTCGCCCATCCGCTCCTGCGGCACCTGGCCGGAGTCGCGCACCGCGTCCAGCACCGCGATCGCGGTGGAGAGCGCGTACGCGACCTCCTGCACCGGCGTCGCGCCGGCCTCCTGCAGGTGGTACGAGCAGATGTTGATCGGGTTCCACTTCGGCAGGTGGACGACCGTGTGGGCGATCATGTCGGTGATCAGCCGGAGGCTGGGCCCGGGCGGGAACACGTAGGTGCCGCGGGACAGGTACTCCTTGATGATGTCGTTCTGGGTCGTGCCGGTGAGCGCCGCGAGCGCCGCGACCGGGTCACGCCCCTCCGCCTCGGCCTGCTCCAGCGCGACCGCCTCGTAGAGCGCCAACAGCCACATCGCGGTCGCGTTGATCGTCATCGAGGTGTTCATCCGCTCCAGCGGAATGCCCTCGAAGAGCGCGCGGGCGTCGCCCACGTGCGAGATCGGCACGCCGACCTTGCCGACCTCGCCCCGGGCCAGCTCGTGGTCGGGGTCGTAGCCGGTCTGCGTCGGCAGGTCGAACGCGACCGAGAGCCCGGTCTGGCCCTTGGCCAGGTTCCGCCGGTACAGGGCGTTGGACGCAGCAGCCGACGAGTGGCCGGCGTAGGTGCGCATCACCCACGGACGATCGCGCTCCGGCGAGGACGGGTACGGCATCGGGCACCTCCGGCGTCGGTGTGGGAATTCTACTGGCGAGTAACCGGTGAATGCTCATGATGCACGCCACACAATGCCGGGTGAATCGAACAAGACGCCCAGGCCCGGACGCCGCCGCGCCCCTCCGGTCTCAGCTCGCGACCGCGGATGCGGGCTCGCGCTCGACGGTCGACGCCACGTGGCCGGGCGTCTCCTCGTTGCGGAGCACACGGCTCAGGCCGGTCGCTCGGAGCAGGCGTGCCACCCGGACCGGGACGTCCCGCAGCAACAGCTGCCGGTCGGCGTCCGCGGCCCGGCGTTCGACGCCGAGCAACATGCCCATCCCGATGGCGTCGACGGTCTGCACGGCGGAGAGATCGAGGATCAGCGGCCCGGCGCCCGAGCGGATCGCCTCGTCCAAGCTGGTGCGCAACACCCCGACGGTGGCCGCGTCGAGCCGTGGACCGGCGGCGACGAGCTGGCTCATCCGGTGACCCCCTCCACGACCGCCCCGCTCGGATCGAGAAGGCAGCGCTCCGCTAACAGCGTCCCAGCCAGCATTATCCATTAACAGTCTAATTTGAGGAAACAACACCAGTAATGGCGTATTTGACGGTATTGCTCTGACTGGCAGTACCCCAAGTAGCGAAACGATCAATTCCGGCAATACCGGCGTAGGACATCGCCTCCCCCAAACGGAGGAATCCCTCCGTACGGGCCGGTGACGAAGGCCTCCCGAGCGGGCGCAGAGCGCTCCACGAGCGTCGTCAGGGTGGCTCCCGGCTGGCACACTGGAAGACGTGACGGGTGTCGTGGCTATCGGCGTCGCTTTTCTGGTGGTGGCGTTCCTGGCCGTGTTGTTGCGGTGGACGTTCGGCACGGCGCGGGTGTCCGGCCCGGCTCCGGACGGCAAGAGCTCGGACTACGGACTGCTCCACGAAGTGGCGGTCGCCGCCTCCGCCGGCGAGGCCAACGCGCTCCGCGCGGTGCTCTCCGACGCCAACATCCGGTCGACCACCGCCGACGCCGGGCGCGGACGCGTCCGCGTGCTGGTGTTCGCCGCCGACCTGGAGATGGCCCGGGCGCTGGTCGGCCCGGGCACCTACTGAGGGCCCAGTCGGTTACCGCGGGCCCACCGGTTACTGAGGGCTCAGTCGGTCAGAGGGCGACGTGGTCGAACTCGTCGTCCTCGACCGTGATCCGCTCGATCGTCGCACCCAGCCCGCGCATCTGCGTCAGGAAGTCAGGGTAGCCGCGGTCGATGTGGAACGCGTCGGCCACCTCGGTGACGCCGTCCGCCCGCAGACCCGCGATGACCAGCCCGACACCCGCCCGGATGTCGGTGGCGCGCACCGGGGCGCCGGACAGCCAGTGTTTGCCGCGGACGACCGCGTGGTGCCCGTCGGTCCGGACGTCCGCGCCGAGGCGGAGCATCTCGTTGATGAACATGAAGCGGGCGTCGAACACGTTCTCGGTGACCATCGACGGCCCGTCGGCCACCGCGCCGAGCGTGATCGCCATCGGCAGCATGTCGGTGGCGAAGCCCGGGTAGGGCAGCGTCACGATGTCGACCGCGCGCGGACGCTGGTCCATCCGAACACGGAAACCCTCGGACGGCTCCATCGGGTCGAGCAGGTCGATCTGCGCACCGGCCTGGTTGAGCTTGTCGAGCGCGATCTCCAGGTGCCGCGGCTCGCCCTCCCGCACCGTGATGTCGCCTTGGGTGATCGCCGCCGCGAACGCCCAGGTGCCGGAGACGATCCGGTCGGGAACCACCCGGTGGCTCACCGGCCGCAGCTCCTCGACACCCTCGACCTCGAGCGTGGAGGTGCCGGCGCCGCTGATCTCGGCGCCCATCTCGGTGAGCATCGAGCAGATGTCGACGATGTCCGGCTCGCGCGCGGCGTTGTCGATCACGGTCGTGCCCTTCGCGAGCACGGCGGCCATCAGGATGTTCTCGGTGGCGCCGACACTCGGGAAGTCGAGCCAGATCCGCGCACCGTGCAGCCGCGAGGCCCGGGCCACCACGAAGCCGTGCTCGCTGGTGATCTCGGCGCCCATCCGCTCCAGGCCGGCGATGTGGTAATCGAGGCCACGGGAGCCGATCGCATCGCCACCCGGGTGCGGCACCCGCACCTCCCCACGGCGGGCCAGCAGCGGCCCGAGGACGTTGATCGAGGCGCGCATCCGCCGGACGAGGTTGTAGTCGGCCTCGGTGCCCGGCTGGGCGGGCACGTCGATCGTCAGCGTGTCGCCCTCGAGGGCGGCTTCACATCCGAGCCGCCGGAGCACTTCGCTCATGATCGTGACGTCAAGGATGCGGGGGACGTTCGTCAGCACCGTCCGTCCCTCGACGAGCAGCGCGGCCGCCATCAGCTTCAAGACGCTGTTCTTGGCACCACTGACCGTCACCTCGCCTACCAGCGGGGTCCCACCTGTCACACGAAAGAGCTCCACCCGGACATCGTACGGGTCTCGGCGGAGTGCTCTGTGTCATGTCCACAACGGTCTGGCCGTCCGGTGGATCACCTCTCCCTATGCTCAAGGGATGGCCGTCCACCTCACCCGTATCTACACAAAAACCGGCGATACCGGCACAACTGCACTCGGCGACATGACCCGAGTTTCGAAAACTCACCCCCGGATCGGCGCCTACGCCGACGTCAACGAGGCGAACGCCGTCCTCGGTGTCGCGCTCGCGCTCGGTCAGCTCTCCGACGAGGTGACCGGAGTGCTGCAACTGGTGCAGAACGACCTGTTCGACGTCGGCGCGGACCTGGCCACGCCGGTGGCGGAGGCGCCGAAGTATCCGCCGCTGCGGGTCACCGACGCACAGGTCGATCGGCTGGAAGGCTGGTGCGACGAGTTCAACGCCCGGCTGACCAAACTCGACAGCTTCATCCTGCCCGGCGGGACGCCCGGCGCGGCTCTGCTGCACCAGGCGACGACCGTCGTGCGGCGCGCGGAACGTTCGACGTGGACGCTGATCGAGGCGGAGTCCGACACGACGCACTCGCTGCCGGCGAAGTACCTCAACCGGCTGTCCGACCTGCTCTTCATCCTGTCCCGGATCGCCAACAACGGCGACGACGTGCTGTGGCGCCCAGGCGCAGGCGCCTGACCCAGCCCTCGGGGGCCGGGCGCCGGGGCGCCGGGGGCGGCGGGCGCCGGGCGGATTTCCCGAAAGAAGACCTCTGCGGCGGGCGGGAGAGGTTGTCTTCCCGAAAACCACGCCAGCACCGCCCGCGAGCGGTGCGGTCCCGAAAATCCACCACGCGCACGCGCACGCGGGCCCGGGCGGGCGCTCGCCTACGGAGCGCTCAGCGCGCCGTGTGCGGGGGTGCTGCGCCCGGGGCGGCGGACTCCAGCCAACTCAAGAACCCCGTGAGGGCCGTGCCGCTCATCGCGAGGTCGACCGGACCGGCGCGGTCGGCGCACTCCAGCACGACCGAGCCGGTCATCAACGCGAGCGTCTCCTGCTCGCTCGGGTCACGCCGCCCGACCACCACCAACTCGCGGCGGGTCAGGACGCGGCGTGGCCACGGGGAGAAACTGAACAAGCGGTACCACCGCAGCTGGTCACCGGAGAACCGGGCCAGCCCGAGCGCCCAGCCGCGGCCGAAGCGCGCCCGGTACAACCGGACAGACAGCTCGACCGCGCCGCTGCGCGCGATCACCAGTCGCCTGGCGAACAGCACCGCCAACAACACGAACACCAGCGCGAACAGCAGGGCGACTACTTCGAGCACAGTCGTCATCACCGCGCTCCCCCGCCGTCCGGCCTCAGTACTGACCGGCGGGAGCGCCGTCCGCGGTGCTCACGGTCTCGGCGAGCACCGACACACCGTCTCCGGTGACCGACAGGAACCCGCCGTGCACCGTCCACTGGTGCTCACCCTCCGCGGTGCGCACGCGCACCTCGCCCGGGTCCACCAGCTCGCCGAGCAGCGGCGTGTGTCCGGGCAGCACGGCCAGCTCGCCCTCGGTCGTGCGGGCGATCAGGATCGACGCCTGGCCCGACCAGATCTTCTCCTCGACGGACACGACCTCGACGCGCAGCTCCGCCACCACTGGCTCCTTCATTCGTGGGGTGCGGGCTCCGATCCGGCGGTACCGGATCGGAGCCCGCAATTCAGTCCGACAGCGAGCCTGGGCCCGCTAGCTACTCCTTGGCGAGCTCAGCCGCCTTCTTCTCCACGTCCTCGAGACCACCGCACATGAAGAACGCCTGCTCCGGGAACTTGTCCAGGTCGCCGGCCGCGATCGCCTTGAACGCCTCGATCGTGTCCTTGACCGGCACGGTCGAGCCGGGGATACCGGTGAACTGCTCGGCCGCGTAGGTGTTCTGCGACAGGAACCGCTCGATCCGGCGGGCCCGGCCGACGAGGAGCTTGTCCTCCTCGGAGAGCTCGTCGATACCGAGGATCGCGATGATGTCCTGGAGCTCCTTGTACCGCTGGAGGATCTCCTTGGTACGGGACGCGACCCGGTAGTGCTCCTCGCCGACGTAACGCGCGTCGAGGATCCGGGACGTCGAGTCCAGCGGGTCGATCGCCGGGTAGATGCCCTTGTCGGAGATCGCCCTGGACAGCGTGGTGGTCGCGTCGAGGTGCGCGAACACCGTGTGCGGAGCCGGGTCGGTGATGTCGTCGGCGGGCACGTAGATCGCCTGCATCGAGGTGATCGAGTTACCCCGGGTCGAGGTGATCCGCTCCTGCAGCTGACCCATCTCGTCCGCCAGCGTCGGCTGGTAACCCACGGCGGACGGCATCCGGCCGAGCAGCGTCGAGACCTCGGAGCCCGCCTGCGTGAACCGGAAGATGTTGTCGACGAACAGCAGCACGTCCTGGTTCTGGACGTCGCGGAAGTACTCCGCCATCGTCAGCGCGGCGAGCGCGACCCGCAGCCGGGTGCCCGGCGGCTCGTCCATCTGGCCGAAGACCAGCGCGGTCTTCTCCAGAACGCCGCTCTCGTCCATCTCCAGGATGAGGTCGTTGCCCTCACGGGTGCGCTCACCCACGCCGGCGAAGACAGACACACCACCGAAGTTGTTGGCGACGCGGATGATCATCTCCTGGATGAGCACCGTCTTGCCCACGCCGGCGCCGCCGAACAGGCCGATCTTCCCACCCTTGACGTACGGGGTAAGCAGGTCGATCGCCTTCAGACCGGTCTCGAAGACCTCGGTCTTGCTCTCCAACTGGTCGAACGGCGGCGGGTCACGGTGGATCGGCCAGCGCTCGGTGACCTCGAACTGCTCGCCCTCCTTGAGGTTGAGCACCTCCCCGAGGGCGTTGAACACCTTGCCCTTGGTGGCGTCGCCGACCGGAACGCTGATCGCCTCGCCGGTGTCGATCACCTCGGCACCGCGGACCAGGCCGTCGGTGGGCTGCATCGAGATTGTCCGAACCACGTTGTCACCCAGGTGCTGGGCGACCTCGAGGGTCAGCGTCTTCGCGATGCTCTCCGCGTCGACCTTCACGTGGAGGGCGTTGAACAGGTCGGGAATCGAGCCCTTGGGGAACTCGACGTCGACGACGGGGCCGCGCACGCTTACGACGCGGCCGCTGGCGGCCTCGGACTGCGTCCCGGCCGTGTTCTCAACAGTGGTGGCAGTCATCAGTCGTCACTTCCTGCGGTGGCGAGGGCGTTGGCGCCGCCAACGATCTCGCTGATCTCCTGGGTGATCTGGGCCTGGCGTGCTGCGTTCGCTTCACGCTTGAGGCTTCGGACGAGGTCGTCGGCGTTGTCACTGGCCGACTTCATCGCCTGCCGGCGCGCAGCCGACTCCGAGGCCGCGGACTCCAGCAGAGCCGCGTAGATGCGGGTGTTGACGTACTTGGGGAGCAGCGCCGACAGCAGTTGCTCGGGCTCGGGCTCGAACTCGTAGATCGGACGCGGACCCTCGGGGTGCTCGGCCTCCGACACGTCCAACGGCGCGAACCGGTGCGCGACCGGCCGCTGGGTGATCATCGAGACCAGGTCGGTGGAGACCAAGTGAAGTTCGTCGACTCCCTGCAGGCCGTCCACACCCGGACCGTCGATCGTGTCGTCCGCACCGGCCACGAAGGTCCGCACGAGGAACTCGCCGACCTCCCTGGCGTCGTCGTAGTCGGGCGACTCGGAGAAGCCCGTCCACGAACGCTCGATGTTCCGGTTCCGGAAGCGGAAGTACGCGGCGCCCTTGCGGCCGATCACGTACAGCACCGGCTCGTGGCCCTCGGACCGGACCTGAGCGACGAGCTGCTCGGCCCGACGGAGGACGTTCGCGTTGTACCCGCCGGCCAGGCCCCGGTCACTCGTGATGATCAGGATCCCGACCCGCTTGACCTGCTCACGCGGGGCGAGCAGCGGGTGGTCGAGCGACGAGGAGTTCGTTGCGAGCGCGGTGAGCACCCGGGTGATCTCGTCCGCGTAGGGGCGGGACGCCTCGACCCGGGCGCGCGCCTTCGCGATCCGCGAGGTGGCAATGAGCTCCTGCGCCTTGGTGATCTTCTTGGTCTGCTGAACCGACTTGATCCGGCGTCGCAGCACCCGAAGCGAGGCGGCCACGGATCAGTCCTTCCGGTCGGTGTGTCGGGTGACGCTCTCGGACGACTCCTCGCCCTTCGGCTCCACGACCTGGTCAGCGCCCGCGCCGACCTCGAACTGCTGCTTGAACTCGTTGATCGCGTCGGTGAGTGTCGCGACGGTGTCGTCCTCGAGCTTGCCGGTCGTGTCGATCGTCGAGAGGATCTCCGACTTGTTCCGGCGGATGAAGTCGAGGAACTCGGCCTCGAAGCGGGCGATGTCGGCGACCGGGATGTCGTCGAGCTGGCCGGTGGTGCCCGCCCAGACCGAGACGACCTGCTCCGGCACCGGGTACGGCGAGTACTGGGGCTGCTTGAGCAGCTCCACCAGGCGGGCACCGCGCTCGAGCTGGTTCCGGGACGCGCGGTCCAGGTCCGAGCCGAACGCCGAGAACGCCTCGAGCTCGCGGTACTGGGCCAGGTCCAGGCGCAGGCGTCCGGCTACCGACCGCATCGCGCGGACCTGCGCCGAACCACCGACTCGGGAGACCGAGGTACCGACGTTGATCGCCGGACGGACACCCGAGTTGAACAGGTCGGTCTCGAGGAAGACCTGGCCGTCGGTGATCGAGATGACGTTGGTCGGGATGTAGGCCGAGATGTCGTTGGCCTTCGTCTCGATGATCGGCAGGCCGGTCATCGAGCCGCCACCCAGCTCGTCCGAGAGCTTCGCGCAGCGCTCGAGCAGCCGCGAGTGCAGGTAGAAGACGTCACCCGGGTAGGCCTCACGGCCCGGCGGGCGGCGCAGCAGCAGCGACACCGCGCGGTAGGCCTCGGCCTGCTTGGACAGGTCGTCGAAGATGATCAGCACGTGCTGGCCCTGGTACATCCAGTGCTGGCCGATGGCCGAGCCGGTGTACGGCGCGATGTACTTGAAGCCCGCCGGGTCGGACGCCGGAGCCGCGACGATCGTCGTGTACTCCATCGCGCCGGCCTCTTCGAGGGCGCCGCGCACCGAAGCGATCGTCGAGCCCTTCTGGCCGATCGCGACGTAGATGCACTTGACCTGCTTCTTCGGGTCGCCGCTGGCCCAGTTGTCCTTCTGGTTGATGATCGTGTCGATCGCCACCGCGGTCTTGCCGGTCTGGCGGTCACCGATGATCAGCTGCCGCTGGCCCCGGCCGATCGCGGTCATCGCGTCGATGGCCTTGATCCCGGTCTGCAGCGGCTCCTTCACCGGCTGCCGCTGCACCACGGAGGGCGCCTGCAGCTCCAGGATCCGGCGGCCCTCGGCCTGGATCTCGCCCTTGCCGTCGATCGGGTTGCCCAGCGGGTCGACGACCCGGCCGAGGAAGCCGTCGCCGACCGGCGCGGAGAGGATCTGCCCGGTACGGCGGACCGTCTGGCCCTCCTCGATGCCCCCGTACTCGCCGAGGATGATGACGCCGAGCTCGCGCGCCTCGAGGTTCAGCGCCATCCCGAGGGTGCCGTCCTCGAACTGCAGCAGTTCGTTGGTCATCGTCGAGGGGAGGCCCTCGACGTGGGCGATGCCGTCGCCGGTATCGGCGACCACACCGACCTCCTCGCGGGAGACCTCGGGTGAATAGGAAGAGACGTAACGCTCGATCGCGCCGCGGATCTCCTCGGAGGAGATGGTCAGCTCGGCCATCTGATAGTTCCTCGATCTCGTCTTGTGGTCAGCGCCTGAGCTGACCGAGCCTGCACGTCGTCCTGCAGCGGATGGAACGGCCGTAGGTCGTACGCGTCCTGGGTCGGGTGCCGGATGGTGCGTCAAGTTAGCTCTTTCAACCTCCGGCCTTCCTCCCGTCTGACGACCGTTGGAAGAGTCGGTCGAAAAGAGCTAATTCGTGAGCGCGCCGCGCGCCTGCTCCAGCCGGCGAGCGACACTTCCGTCGTACAGGTCGTCGCCGACCCGAACCGTTACTCCACCGAGCAGCGAGGGGTCTACCTCGACCTTCAAGGAGACCGATCGCCCGTAGATCGCGGCGAGGCGCGCGGCCAACCGCTCCTCCTGCGCCGGAGTCAACGGCGCGGCCGCTGTCACATACGCTATCTCGCGGTCACGCCGTGCAGCGGTCAGCTCGACGAGCCGCAACAGCGACGCGTCGAACCCTCGACCGCCCAGGCCGTGCACGGCGGTGCGAACCAGCCGTACGGTGACCGGATCGGCGTGGCCCTCCAGCAGCCCGTTGGCCAGCTCGGCACGCTGTGCGGCGGGCGCCGTCGCGTCCGCCAGCAGCCGTGCGAGCTGCGGGTTGCCGTCCACGATCCGCGCGAACCGGAACAGCTGGTCCTCGACGTCGGACAGCGAGCCGTTGGCGTCCGCCTCGGCCAGCTCGGCATCCACCGCGAGCAGCTCGACCGCGTCGACCAGGTCGTGCGGCCTCGACCAGCGGGCGGACACGGCCGCCCGCAGGACGTCCAGTGCCGTCCGGCCTACCCGCTGCCCCACCAGCGCCTCGAGCAGCCCGGTGCGGTCTCCGCCCGACTTGCTGGCGTCGGCCAGCGCGCGACGCAGACCCGGCTCGCGTCCGAGCAGGTCGGCGACCGCCCGGAGCTCGGCGGCGAGCGCATTACGGTCGACGCCGCCCGGCGTCGCCGCCGGGGTGGCCGCCGCCGGCGGAGTCACCTGCGCCGGCCGGGCACCCACCGGAGTCGCCTCCGCCTGAGTAGCAGCCGTCGGAGTGGCCTCCACCGGAGTCGCACCCGGAGCGATCACCGGGCCCGCGGGGTGAGCACCCGCGGGAGTCGCGCCCGTCGGGGTCGCCCCCGCCGGAGCAGCCCCACCGCGGAGGACCTCGGCGAGCTGCTCCCGAACGCCGGCCAGGGACTCCCGGCTAGCGCCCTGCATCAGCTCCGCCCTCCAGTGGTCGCGCTGGTGTCCAGCTCGTCGAGGAACCGCTCCACCGTGCCGGCCCGACGGGCCTCGTCGGCGAGCGACTCACCGACGATGCGGCCGGCCAGGTCGACCGCGATCCGGCCGATGTCGGCGCGAACCTCGGTGATCAGACGCTGCCGCTCGGAAGCCAGCTGCACTTCACCCCGCTCGACGATGCGAGCGGCCTGCTCCTGAGCCTCGGCGCGGAGCTCCTCGACGATGCGCGTGCCCTCGGCACGAGCCTCCTCGCGGATCCGGCCTGCCTCGGCCCGAGCGTCGGCCAGCTGCGCCCGGTACTGCTCGAGCGTCGCCTTGGCCTCGGCCTGGGCCTCCTCGGCCCGCTTGATCCCGCCTTCGATCGCTTCCGATCGCTCCGCGTAGGTCTTCTCGAAGAGGGGGTAAACCTTCTTCGCCATGAACCAGAACAGCAGAGCGAAAGCGACGAGTCCGACGATGAGCTCGGACATGTGCGGGAGGAGCGGGTTCACCTCGCCGTCCTCGGACGCGAGGTAAGTCACGATCTCCGTCGTCGCAGACATGGGCGTCAGAGCGCGAACGCGAGACCGATACCGATGATGGCGAGCGCCTCAGCCAGGGCGAAGCCCAGGATCGCGATGCCCTGGAGCGTGCCACGGGCCTCCGGCTGGCGCGCCACACCGGCGATGTACGCGGCGAAGATCAGACCGACACCGATACCCGGACCGATGGCGGCCAGACCGTAGCCGACCATGTTCAGGTTGCCTTCCATGCTGCGTTCCCTTCTCGTTGGGTGAATGGCCGCCGCTCGGAGGTGGGTGTGAGCGGCGGGCGGGGAGTTTCGGTCAGTGCTCGGCTTCCATCGCACCGGCGATGTAGATCGCCGACAGGAGCGCGAACACGTAGGCCTGCAGGATCTGGATGAAGCCTTCGAAGAAGGTCAGCACGATCCCGCCGAGGAAGCCGACCCAGCTGAGGAACGGCAGCGCACCGGTCCCCTCGGTGAGCATGTACTCGCCGCCGAGGATGCAGAGCAGCAGCACCAGGTGACCGGCGAACATGTTCATCGCGAGACGGAGGGCGAGCGTGAACGGCCGGATGACGAACGTGGAGAAGAACTCCAGCGGCGCCAGCAGGATGTAGATCGGCCAGGGCAACCCGGGCGGGAACATCATGTTCTTGAAATAGCCGACGAAGCCCTGCCGCCTGATACCGACAGCGTTGTAGATGACCCAGGAGATCACCGCGAGGAACGCCGGGATGGCGATCTTGGAGGTCGCTGGGAACTGCAGGATCGGAATGATGCCGGAGATGTTCAGCGCGGCGATGAAGAAGAAGAGCGTCGCGATGTACGGCACGAACTTCTTGCCGTTCTTCGCACCGATCGCATCGAGCACAACGCTGTTCCGGATGAACCCGTAGGCCGCCTCGCCGGCGAACTGCAGCTTGCCGGGGATCAGCTTCGGGTTACGCGCGGCCACGTAGAAGAAGGCCGCGACGGCGATCGTACCGAGAACGACGATCAGCATCGGCTTCGTGAACTCGAACCCGGCCACGGTGAAAAGCGGCGGGAACTCGAAGTCGGCGGGGCCCGGCGCTTCGAATCCCGGCCCTGCGGCTAGGAGCTGGGTCCTCACGGCTTCTCCTCCTCGGCGGTGGTGTCTGACGACGACGGCGGCCCTGACGGTCGCTGTGCGCTCTGCGAGCGGGACGGAGCCGAGGCGCGTGGCAGATCAGGCTGGGCAGGGCTCATCGAAGTCGACGGCCCGGATTGGGGCCTACCGTACCGGATGTATGTCAGCCAGATTCCGAGCACCCCCCCGATGACGAATCCGACTCCGATGAGTGCGGGAATGTCCAGCCAACGCGCCGCTGCCCACCCGATCAGGCCCCAAAGCGTGACGCCAGAAATGAGGTAACTCACCACGTTCCACGGGTCCACCGTGGGCACGTTGCGGGCCGCCTCCCAGCGATTACGCTCCCTCTGCGCGGCGTCACTCTCCGGTGTCGCGGAGGCGACCTCAGGTGATCGTTTGTTGTGGTCGGGGTCGGTCATGATCGGCCACCTCCCACAGTTCGAGTAGCGGGCGGAATGCTCTCGGAAGAGTCCGCCGTTGTTTCTTCAGAGTTCACGTTCGGCGACTCGCCGTCCATTACCTCAGAGGTCGTATTCCGGGCGGCGTCGAGATGACGCCGGAGCGCCATCGCATTCCACACCAGTGCCCCGGCGATCACGACCACGCCGAGCGCCCGGGCGTCCAACCAGTCCTTGTCTTTCAACGCGACCAGCGCGACCAAGAGCAGGACGACTCGGAACAGATAGTTGATTCCGAGCACGAGGTAGGCCAGGCCCGGCGCCAGCTGGGCGTCGACCAGGAACGGTAGGCGACCGGAAACCAGGAACGCTGCGACCAGGGCCACACCGACGGCGGCGCCAGCCAGTGCGTCGGAACCGCCGAGAAGGAAGGCCCCACCCAGCAGGACGATTACGGCCCCGAGCCCGAGGAGCAGCGATTGGCGTCCCACGGCGCCGGAGCGACCGCGTCGGGTCGATTGGGTGGTGCGGGACGTCGCTATGCGGGACATGAGGCGGCTCCGGTCGGCGCGGCGCGGCGGTGCGCCGAGTTCGTCGGTCGGGGTCGTCAGGGCGGCGTTCAGCGGGCCAAATCGCGTATCTGACTAGCTCGTGAAACTTATCACGAACGCTCGTACCGTGTTTTCGCGGGGTCGTGCCGTGGGCACGCCGGACGGCCGTCCTCACGGACGGCGTGACGAAGACCGTACTCGTTCACCGTCGCCGGGTTCGTGCGGGGTACCCCGTGGCGCCCGGTTCAGCCGTCCGCGAGGCGATCGGCGAGGACGGTGACCGCCTCGTCGATCTGGTCGGCGACCGCGGTGAAGTACTCGGGCGCGCGTCCCCAGGGGTCCGGCACCTCGTCGGAGTACCGATTCCCGTCCCGACGCTGGTGCGCGGCGGCCACCAACGCTCGCCCCCGAGCCCCCAGCGACGCGGCGTCGGCGCCGCCCGGCGGGAGCGTCGCCGGGTCGACCGCGGCGGCCAGCCGGGCGAACTCGCCGAGGACGAAGGTCCGGGGTGCGGCGTCCGGCACCAGCTCGGCGACGAACGCCACCTGTTCGATCGTCGCGGTGAGCACCAGGTCCGAGCCGGGCACCTCGTCGGCCAGTTCGGCGACCTCCGCGGTGACCGGCACCGACGGATCGACGAGCATCGCCGCGGTCAGCGCCCGGGCCTGGAACCCGGCCGGGTCTCCCCCGCGGGCCAGCACCTCGTCGGCCGCCTGGTGGTGCATCGGCTCACCCTCGTGCCAGCCACCGGTGCCGGCGCCGTGGACGACGACGAGATCCGCCGCGGCGGGTCCGAGCCGGTCGGCCAGCCGGAGCCGTAGCAGCCGCTCGGCCATCGGCGACCGGCAGATGTTGCCCATGCAGACCATCAGGACGCTGAACGGCTTGCTCATGCGTCGCCAGCCGTGCTGCCGGTGCTGACCGCGTCCTCGGCTGAGGGCTCGTCGTCCGGGCCGTTCCCGTCCCTGTCCAGCGCGTTCGGGACCACGCCGCGCAGCGTGGCCAGGTCGAGCGCGCCCTGGCGCAGCACCCGCGGCACCTCGCCGGTGACGTCGACGATCGTGGACGCGACCGGCTCGCCGCAGGACCCGGCCTCCAGGTACACCTCGACGAACCAGCCGAGCTGGTCGCGCGCCGCCTCGGCCGTGGTGGCCGGCGGCTGCCCGGAGACGTTCGCGCTGGAGACCGCCATCGGACCGGTGGCCTCGAGCACCTCGAGTGCCACCGGGTGCAGCGGCATCCGGACCGCGACCGTTCCGTCGGCGTCACCGAGATCCCAGGCCAGGGTCGGCGCCTGCTCGACGACGATCGTCAGCGGCCCCGGCCAGAACGCGTCGACCAGGTCGTGCACGGCGGGCGGCACGGCCATCACCAGGCCGTCGAGCGTCCGGCGATTGCCCACCAGCACCGGCACCGGCATGTCCCGGCCACGCTGTTTCGCGGTCAGCAGCGAATCCACCGCGGTGGGCGTGAACGCGTCGGCGCCGATGCCGTAGACGGTGTCGGTCGGCATCACGATCAAGTCACCGCGGCGAACCGCGTCGATCGCCGCGGCGATGCCGGCCGTGCGGTCGGCCGGGTCGGAGCACTGGTAGGTCCTGGTCACGACTCAATCCTGGGTTGGTCGGTTTCTCCCGCCGCCACCTTACGGCGACGCGCGGTCGTGAAGCGGGGCCGGTCGGCGAGATCCCGGTGGTCGGTGACGTCCTCGAACGCGGGATGCCTGCGGACCAGTGCGGGCAGGGATTCGCCCTGCACGTCCGCGTGTTCGATGCCCAGCCAGCCGCCCGGACGCAGCAGCGCCGCCGCCCGCACCAGCAGGCCGCGAACGACGTCCAGGCCGTCGGGGCCACCCCACAGGGCGGCCGGCGGGTCGTGGTCGGCGACCTCGGGGCTGACCGTCGAACGGTCCGGGACGTACGGCGGGTTCGTGACGACGACGTCGACCCCACCGTCCAGTTCGGCCAGGACGTCGGGCGCCGTCGCGTCGCCCTGCACGAGCGTCACCGGCCGGTCCCCGGCCGCGGCACGCGCGTCGGCGTTCCGTCGGGCCCAGGCCAGCGCCATGGTTTCGCGTTCGACGCCGTAGACGGTCGCGTCCGGGCACTCGTTCGCCACCGCGAGCGTGATCGCACCGGAGCCACTGCACAGGTCGACGACGACCGGTGCCGCCACCGCACGAGCCCGCTCGATCGCCCAGCCGGCCAGTAGTTCGGTCTCCGGCCGCGGCACGAACACCCCCGGGCCCACCGCCAGCTCAAGGTGGCGGAACCCGGCGAGGCCGGTGAGGTGCTGCAGCGGGATCCGGCTCGCCCGGTCCGCGACCAGGTCGTCGAAGCGGGTCAGCTGCGTCCGCTCGAGACCGTCGACCAGCAGGAGCCGGCTGCGTGGCACGCCGAGGACGAACGCCGCCAGCTCCTCGGCGTCGAAGCGCGGGGAGGCCACGCCGGCGTCGGTGAGCCGACGGACGGCCCGGGCCAGCGCCGGAGCCAGCGGTACGGTCTCGGTCTCCACCGGACGACCTTATGCCGCGTCCACCGCCGGCCTAGTCAGCACCCAGCGCGTCACCCGCGGTGGGACGACCGTGCGGATCGCGTCCGCCACGACGACGACGACGCAGACCGGCACCGCCAGCACGCTCCACACCGTGCCCCCGAGCTGGTCGGGCACCGCGCTGAAGCAGAGCGCGGCGCCCAGGACCACCGCCCAGCGACGGCTCCGCGGTCCGGCGCAGGCCGCGAGCAGGACACCGCCCCAGACCACGTACCAGGCGTGCATCACCGGCCCGGAGCACGCGAGGGTGAGTAACGCGGCACCGACCAGCGCGCCCGCTCGCCGCCAGCTCGGCTCGGCGCCGGCGCGCCAGAGCAGGACCGCGATCGTGATCGCCCCGCCGGCCGCGACCAGCGACCGGGCCAGCGCCAGCGCGTCGGTGAACGCCAGCTCCGCACCGGTGACCAGGTACACCAACCCGCCGACCAGCGACGCGGGCGCCCAGTAGATGCGGACGCGCCCGGGGACGTCCATCGCACCGAGCCACCCCCACCCCTCCGGCACCAGCCACGCGTACCCGATCACCACCGCACCGGTCGTGACCACCGCACCCAGCAGCCGGTGCACCGGCACCCGCTGCCGGACCAGGTGCGCGAGCAGGTATCCGATCAGCAGGATGCCGGGCAGTTTGATCGAGAACGCGGTCGCGGCGGCCAGCGCGGCCACCAGGTACCACCGCTTGCGCACGCTCCAGATCGTCACCACCGCCAGCAGCCCGAGCAGCGCGTCCAGGTGGGCGCCGCCGATCACGTGGACGACGACCAGCGGGTTCGCCGCGACGAGGGTCAAGGCGAGCGCCCGGTCCTCGCTCGGCGCGATCCGCACGACGAGCACGGACACCGCGACGACCGAGAGCACGACCAGCAGCCGGAGCAGCAGCGCCGCGACCGACATGTGACCCGCCGAGACGAGCGCCACCAGCCACAGCGTCCCGAGCATCAGCGGCCCGTACGGCGCCGGGGTGTCCCGCCAGACCGGCGAGACGGCGTCCAGGGTGGTGCCGGGGCCGAGCAACGACGGCCCGTAGGAGTAGGGGTCGAGTCCGTGGTGCACCATCGTCCCCTGGGCGAAGTACGACCAGACGTCCAAGCTGAGGATCGGCGGCGCGACCAGCATCGGTGCGCTCCACCACGCGGCGATCACCGCCACCGTCCGGACGCCGACCGCGTGGGCACGCACGACCCGGTAGAGCTGCAGGAACGCCAGCGCGAGCAGGGTCAAACCGAGCAGGGCCAGGACCGCCCAGCCGGCCGGGTGCTCGGCGTCCGGACGCCAGAGCGCCAGCGGTCCGTCCGGCGGCGACGCACCACCCGCCGTTCCGGCCCGGGTGACGCCCAGGGCGATCGCGGCCGACGCCGCGGTGCCACCCCAGGTGACCAGGGGTAACGCAGATGTGCGGGATACCTCGACGGACGCGGCCACAGCTCTCCCCACGGCGTGCTCGGCAGGCGGTTGGGAACACCCAGCCAGACCAGTGAGCAGGCCGGACGGCGCCGGAGTGGCGGCCCGGTGACGGGGAGGTGAAAGCGTTACTCGGCGGTGGCGAGCCGAGCCGCGTTGTCGGCCTCGGTCAGCGCGTTCAGCACGCCGTCCAGGTCGCCGTCGAGCACCTGGTCGAGGTTGTAGGCCTTGTAGTTCACCCGGTGGTCGGAGATCCGGTTCTCCGGGAAGTTGTACGTCCGGACCCGCTCCGACCGGTCGACGGTCCGCACCTGCGACCGCCGCGCGTCCGAGGCCGCCGCGTCCGCGTCGGCCCGCGCCTGCGCGAGCAGCCGGGCCCGCAGGATCCGCAGCGCGGACTCCTTGTTCTGCAGCTGCGACTTCTCGTTCTGGCAGGAGACGACGATCCCGGTCGGCAGGTGGGTGATCCGGACCGCCGAGTCGGTCGTGTTGACGCTCTGCCCGCCCGGGCCGGACGACCGGTAGACGTCGATCCGCAGGTCGTTGGGGTCGACGGTGACGTCCACGTCCTCCGCCTCGGGCATGACCAGCACACCGGCGGCGGACGTGTGGATCCGCCCGGCCGACTCGGTCACCGGAACCCGCTGCACGCGGTGGACGCCGCCCTCGTACTTCAACCGCGCCCAGACGCCGTCCGGTGCCCCGGCGCGACTCTTCACCGCGACCGAGACGTCCTTGTAGCCGCCGAGGTCGGAGCCGGTGGCGTCGATGACCTCGGTCTTCCAGCCCTCCCGCTCGGCGTAGCGCAGGTACATCCGGAGCAGGTCACCGGCGAACAGGGCCGATTCCTCGCCGCCCTCACCGGCCTTGATCTCCAGGATGACGTCCTTGCCGTCGTCCGGGTCGCGCGGCAGCAGCTGCTCGCGGAGCCGCGCCTCCAGCGCGGGCAGCCGAGCGGCCAGCTCCTCGGCCTCCTCGGCGAACGCCGCGTCGTCGGCGCCCAGCTCGCGCGCCGTGGTCAGGTCGCCCTGTACGGCTTCGATCTCCCGGACCGTCGCCACCACCGGGCCCAGCTCGGCATAGCGCCGTCCCAGGTCACGGGCGCGTCCCTGGTCGGTGTGGACCGCGGGGTCGGCCAGTTGCCGCTCGAGCGACGCGTACTCGTCGAGCAGGGCGGTGAGCCGATCGGTGCGGGTGTCGGTCATGTCGGGAGCGCTCCGAGCGTCGATGGTGACGAGTGCTGGTGACAAACACAGCGCCCGCCCACCCTGGAACAGGGCGGACGGGCGCTGTGAGGACGCTACTTGGCAGCCTGACGCTTACCGAAGCGACGCTCGAACCGGGCCACGCGGCCACCGGTGTCGAGGATCTTCTGCTTGCCCGTGTAGAACGGGTGGCACTGCGAGCAGACGTCGGCGTTGATGACGCCGCCGGTCGCGGTGCTGCGAGTCGTGAAGGTGCTCCCGCAAGAGCAGACGACCTGCGTCTCGACGTACTGCGGGTGGATGTCGGGCTTCATGGTTCCTCTTCTCTCGTGGTCGCCGGGTCGCAGGCCCCCAGACGGAGAGCAGCGTGAACCGGTACCGATGAGGTCCAGTGTGTCAGACGGATAGCCGTTTCTCCCAACGCGCGACCCGGGCATCCGATTCCCGCGGCCCGGCGTTCATCCGCTGAGTAACGCCGTCCCGCGTCGCTCCTGACGTGACCGCTGGGCAGCGCGAACGGGCACGCTAGCGGCCCGCGGAGCCGGGCGCGGGCACGCTAGCGGCCGCGGAGCCGGGCGCGCACAGGACGCTAGCGGCCGCGGAGCCGGGCGCGCACAGGACGCTAGCGGCCGCGGAGCCGGGCGCGCACAGGACGCTAGCGGCCGCGGAGCCGGGCGCGCACAGGACGCTAGCGGCCGCGGAGCCGGGCGCGCACAGGACGCTAGCGGCCGCGGAGCCGGGCGCGCACGCGGGTCCAGAGACCGCCGCTCGGGCGGAAACGGGGGCAGCCGCAGAGCGCGCAGTCGGTGCCGCGCCGGTAGTGCCGGTGCGCGCGCTCCGCGTGACCACAATCACACTCCGTGTCACCAGCCATCCATCGCCCCCGGACGCCGCCGCCGATCAGGCCGAGCGGCGAGCGTACGCCACCACCCAGTCGACCTGCAGATTCACCTGGGCGGGCGTGGACGAGTCGGGGCAGCGCTGCCAGGTGTGGCCGCAGTACCACGCCTGCGTCTGCAGCGCGAGCGCCATCGGCTGGTCGGGCACGCGCTCGTCGAGGAGCGTCGCCCACACCCTCCCGTCCACGGTGTACGCCAGCCGACCGGGCGTCCACTCCACGCCGACGACGTGCCAGTCGGTGAAGTCGCCGGTGACGGAGCGTTCGATCTGCGAGCCGCCGATCGCGTGCAGCGTGGCGTGGAGTCGGTCGCGCCGGTCGCCGTTGTCCTCGGCGAAGTCGATCTCCGGCGGCCAGCTGTCGTCCACCGGCCAGAGCAGCAGCGCGTACGAGATGCCCTTGCCGCGGTCGGCGCGGAACCGCACCTCGTACTTGCCGTACGTCTGCTTCAGGCTGTTCCTGGTGGAGACGCCGCCGGTCACCCACTTCCGACGCGCTTTCTGGTACGCGCCCCGAATCGTGAGGACGCCGTCGGAGACCCGGACGTGGGCCGGATCGAACCAGCCGGCCGGGTCCCCCGACGGCTGGCCGTCGTAAGCCAACCACCGGTTGCTCAGCTCGGTGCCGGTGAAGTCATCGCTCAGGACGCGGCGCCACCCGGCCAGGTCGGTGGCGGGCATCGCGGTCGCCGCCGAGCCAACCGCGTTCACCGGCCCGGCCGACGTCGTCCCGCAGGCGGTGAGCGCCAGCACGACGACGATCGCGAGAGCTATGCCCGCCCGCTTCATGCCCGCAGACTACCCAAATCAGCCCAAAGTCCCGCGCAGCTGCCCGCGCCCCCGAACGGGACGAGGTCCGGTTTCGGGAAAACCACCGCTCGGGCGGTCCTCACACGTTGACTTTCGGAAAGCCACCCCCACGAGCGGCCCCCACACGCTGGCTTCGGGACAACCGTCCCGCACCCCGGCCCCGCACGGCGCGTTCTCGGTAAACCCGCCCAAGGCCCCGCGGGGAGTTCTGGAAACGCCGCGGGCCGGCCCCCGGAGAGGCCGGCCCGTGACGGGGAACGACTCAGTCGTTCGAGACGGTCGTCTTCTGCACCTGCATCAGGAACTCGATGTTCGTCGAGCTCTTCCGCAACCGGTCCAGCAGCATCTCGATCGCCTGCTGCGGCTCGAGCGCGTGCAGCACCCGGCGCAGCTTGTGGATGATCACCATCTCTTCCGGCGCCAGCAGGATCTCCTCCTTACGGGTGCTGGACGCGTCCACGTCCACCGCGGGGAAGATCCGCTTGTCGGCGATCTTGCGGTCGAGCTTGAGCTCGGCGTTGCCGGTGCCCTTGAACTCTTCGAAGATCACCGTGTCCATCGTGGAACCGGTCTCGACCAGCGCGGTCGCCAAGATGGTCAGCGAGCCGCCGTTCTCGATGTTGCGCGCCGCGCCGAGGAACCGCTTCGGCGGGTAGAGCGCGGTCGAGTCGACACCACCGGAGAGGATCCGGCCGGACGCCGGGGCCGCCAGGTTGTACGCACGACCCAGACGGGTAATCGAGTCGAGCAGCACGACCACGTCGTGACCCAGCTCGACCAGCCGCTTCGCCCGCTCGATCGACAGCTCGGCGACCGTGGTGTGGTCGGACGGCGGGCGGTCGAACGTCGAGGCGATGACCTCGCCCTTCACCGACCGCTGCATGTCGGTGACCTCTTCGGGCCGCTCGTCCACGAGGACCACCATCAGGTAGCACTCGGGGTTGTTCTTGGCGACGGCGTTGGCGATCGCCTGCAGCACCATCGTCTTACCGGCCTTCGGCGGCGAGACGATCAGCGCGCGCTGGCCCTTACCGATCGGCATGACCAGATCGATGATCCGGGTGGTCATGATCGTCGGCTCGGTCTCCAGCCGCAGGCGCTCCTGCGGGTAGAGCGGCGTGAGCTTGTGGAACTCGGGGCGCTTCCGCGCCTCCTCCGGCGGGACCCCGTTGACGGTGTCGAGCCGCACCAGCGCGTTGTACTTGTCGCGCCGCTCGCCCTCGCGGGGCTGGCGGACCGCACCGGTGACGGCGTCACCGCGACGCAGACCGTTCTTGCGCACCTGCGACATCGAGACGTAGACGTCGTTCGGGCCGGTCAGGTAGCCGGACGTCCGGACGAACGCGTAGTTGTCGAGGATGTCGACGATGCCAGCGACCGGGATCAGGACGTCGTCGTCGGCGACCTGCGGCTGCTGCTCGTCCCCGCTGAACCGCTCGGTGCGCTCGTTACGGCCACGACGGTTCCGCTCCCGGAATCGGCCGCGGCGCCGGCGACCGCCGCCCTCGCCGTCGTCGTCGTCCGAGTCGGCGTTCTGGTTCTGGCTCTGGCTCTGCTGGCGGTCGTTCTGCTGCGCCTGGCTGTTGACGCGGTCGCGGTTCCGCTGGCCGCGCTCGCCGCGGTCACCACGCTCGCTACGGTCACCACGCTCGGAGCGGTCACCACGCTCGGAGCGCTCGCCGCCTTCTTCGCTCGCGCGGCCACCCTGGCGGTCGCCGTCGGCGGCGGGACGACGGTCGCGAGATCGCTCCCGGCGCTGCTCGCCGCCCTGGTTGTCGTCACGGTCGCCGCGCTCGGTCCGGTCACCGCGGTCACGACGGCCGCGCTGGCCGCCCTCCTCGGACGACGGGGTCTCGCTGGACGGCGCCTCGGTGTTGTCACCGCTGGGCGTCTCGGCCGGAGCAGCCGACTCCCGCGCGGGCCGTTCCGGCGCCGGAGCCGACGCGGTGGCCTGCGCCGGGGCGGCGACCTGCGGTTCCGCAGTGGCCACCGGCGCGCCCGACGTGGTCGGCTCGGCTGCGGCGGGCGCACCCGCGGCGCGGCTGGCGGCACGACGACGACGGGTCGTCGTGGTGGCCGTGGAGGTGGCCGGCTCCGCGTCCACCGGGAGCGTCGGCTGCTCGGCGGGAGCGTCCGTGGCGGACGCACGCGGCGCCGGCACGGTCGCGGCCTTCGCGGGCTCCTTGCTGGCCCCCGAACCAGCCTGGCGCGCCTCGATGGCGGCGATGAGTTCACTCTTCCGCATCCGGCCGATGCTCGGAATACCGAGGTCAGCGGCCATTTTCTGCAGCTCGGGCAGAAGTTTCGCGGACAAACCCCCCGCCCGGCGGCGGGTCTTGGCCGCCGGGGCACTGGCCCGGTCGGCACCGGTATCCGGCGCCGGGGTCAAGGTGCCCGCCGCCGCAGAAGCGTCCTGCGACTGAGGGGCGATATCAGTGGTGTCGCTCAATGGGGGTCCTTCCCTGCGACGGGCGACGGCTGACGTAGCCGTACGGCCGGGTATGGAGCACCGGTCTGACGACCGGTCTTGACCACCCGTCGGCAGACGGATGGATCGGGGACAACCGCGCCTGACCTCAAGAGGGTGCCGGGGTGGAGCGCTCTCTGGCTCGACCTCAGCGCCGGTTGCGGTCAGGTACCGCCCCCGCTGCATCGGCTGGAGTTGCCGGCGGGAGCGCTCAGAAGACACTCGGCCCGGCGTGATCGCGCGCCCGAGGGCGGCTGTGCTGCCTAGCAGCGTAGACGCACGCGTCCACTCGCAGCAACACATCCCGCCACCGGCGTGTTCCCGGCGGCGTCCGGATGACGTCGTGGGAGTTCCGCTGGATACGTCACACTCGTATCACCGCAGGTCACGGCTCAGCGCTGGATAACCGCCGCGCCGGCCGTCGAAACGTCGAGCGCGGTTACCGCAAAGGTATCCGAACCGGCGACCTTCGTCGCAATCGCCTCCACCCCCTCCGTGCCGGGCATTGCGGAGAACGCCAGCACGGTCGGTCCGGCTCCGCTGACCACCGCCGGGATCCCCTCGGCGCGCAAGGCGTCGACGAGATCGAGGCTCTGCGGCATGGAGGGCCGACGGTAGTTCTGGTGCAGCCAATCGCGGGTGGCGGGCAGGAGCAGCTCGGGCGCGGCGGTGAGCGCGCGGACGAGCAGCGCGGCCCGGCCGGCGTTCGCGGCGGCCTCGGCGTGCGGCACGTCCGCGGGCAGCAAACCCCGGCTCGCGGCGGTGTAGCCGCGTAGGGCGGGCACGCAGATCACCGGGTGCACGCCGGCCGCCGGCTCCATCCGCGCGGCGCGAGCCCGGCCGGTGACGTCGTCCGCCCAGGCGATCGTGACGCCGCCGAGCAGGCAGGGCGCGACGTTGTCCGGGTGACCCTCGATCTCCGCGGCCAACGCGAGCGCGGCCTCGTCATCGAGCAGTTCGTCGCCGCCCTCGACGAGCGCACGGGCCGCCACGATGCCGCCGACCACGGCTGCGGACGACGAGCCGAGGCCGCGCGCCTGGGGGATGGTGTTCACGCACCGTAGCCGCAGGCCGGGTGGCTGGCCGCCGAGCCGATCGAACGCCGCCCGAGCCGCCCGGACCAGTAGGTGCCCCTCGTCCCGGGGCAGGTCGGCCGCGCCCTCGCCGTCCAGCTCGACGGTCAGGCCGGTGTCGGCGACCGCCAGCTCGACCTCGTCGTACCAGGTCAACGCCGCACCGAGCGCGTCGTAGCCGGGGCCGATGTTCGCGGTCGTGGCCGGTGGCCGGACGGTCACCGGCCCGCCCCGGAAGACCGGACCGCTCACGCGAGGCCCAGTTCCGCGGCCGCGACCGCGGCGTCGACCGGAACCGTGCGCGGCGCCGGCGCACCGGAGATCGCCCAGTCCGGGTCCTTCAGGCCGTTGCCGGTGACCGTGCAGACGACCCGCTGGCCGCGCTCCAGCGTCCCGGCTTCGGACGCCGCGAGCAGACCGGCCACCGACGCGGCCGAGGCGGGCTCCACGAACACGGCCTCGGAGCGCGCGAGCAGCCGGTACGCCGCGAGGATCTGCCGGTCGGTCACGGCCTCGATGGCACCGCCCGACTCGTCCCGCGCCGCGATCGCCTTCGTCCAGGACGCGGGGTTGCCGATCCGGATCGCGGTGGCGATCGTCGACGGCTCGCGGACGACCTCGCCGGAGACGAGCGGCGCCGCGCCGGCGGCCTGGAAGCCACGCATGACCGGCCGCTTCGTCGCCCAGCCGTGCTCGTGCGCCTGCACGTACCCACGCCAGTAGGCGGTGATGTTGCCGGCGTTGCCGACCGGCAGGAAGTGCGCGTCCGGAGCGTCGCCGAGCGCGTCGACGATCTCGAACGAGGCGGTTTTCTGGCCTTCGAGCCGGTACTCGTTGGTCGAGTTGACCAGGCTGACCGGGTACTCCAGCGCGAGCTTGGACGCCAGCTGGAGGCAGTCGTCGAAGTTGCCGCTGACCTGCAGGAGCTTCGCGCCGTACACCAGCGCCTGCGCCATCTTGCCGAGCGCGATCTTGCCCTGCGGGACCAGCACCGCGCAGACCAGGCCGGCGCGCGCCGCGTACGCAGCCGCCGATGCCGAGGTGTTGCCGGTGGACGCGCAGATGACCGCCTTGGCGCCCTCCTCGACCGCCTTGGTGATCGCCATCGTCATCCCGCGGTCCTTGAACGAACCGGTCGGGTTGGCGCCCTCGATCTTCAGGTAGACGTCGCACCCGGTGCGGTCGGAGAGGATCGGAGCCGGGAAGAGCGGCGTCCCACCCTCACGCAGCGTAATTACCGGCGAACCGTCAGAGACCGGCAGGAACTCCCGGTACTCCTCGATGATTCCCCGCCAGGCGGGTCTCGATCCGCTCCGGGTTACTCCCGCTGGCTGGACGCCGCGCGCGTTCACTTCGCCTCTCCCCCTTCGACCCGCATGACGCTGACGACGTTCCGGACGATCGACAGCTCGCGCAGCGCGTCCACGGTGGCCGCGAGCGCGGCGTCGGTGGCGGTGTGCGTCACGATCACCAGCGTCGCGTCGTCGCCACGCCCCTCCTGCCGGACCGTCGAGATGCTCACGTCGTGCCCGGCGAACGCGGCCGCCACCTCGGCGAGCACCCCGGCCTTGTCGGCGACGTCGAGCGAGATGTGGTAGCGGGTGCGCGCCTCGGCCACCGACCGGATCCGCAGGTCGGCGTAGGGCGACTCGGCGGCCGTCCGGGCACCGGCCAGCCGGTTACGGGCCACCGCGACCAGGTCCCCCACCACCGCGCTGGCGGTCGGTGCACCACCGGCGCCGCGTCCGTAGAACATCAGCTGACCGGCGGCGTCGGCCTCCACGAAGACCGCGTTGAACGCGTCCCCGACCGACGACAGCGGGTGGGTGCGCGGCAGCATCGCGGGGTGGACCCGGACGCTCACCGACTCCCCGCCGGACGGGTCGAGGTGTCGCTCGGCGATGCAGAGCAGCTTCACCGTGCAGCCCATCGCCTTCGCGCTGGCCACGTCCGCGGCGGTGACCTCGGTGATGCCCTCGCGGTAGACGTCGGCCGCGGTGACGCGGGTGTGGAACGCGAGCGAGGCGAGGATCGCGGCCTTGGCCGCGGCGTCGAAGCCCTCGACGTCCGCGGTCGGGTCGGCCTCGGCGTACCCCAGCTCGGTGGCCTCGTCGAGCGCCTCGTTGAAGCCGGCGCCGGTCGCGTCCATCTGGGACAGGATGTAGTTCGTCGTCCCGTTCACGATGCCGGTGACGCGGGTGAGCCGGTCACCGTGCAGCGACTCCCGCAGCGGGCGGACGATCGGGATCGCGGCGGCGACCGCGGCCTCGTAGTAGAGGTCGGCGCCTCCGGCCGCGGCGGCGTCCTGAAGCGTCGCCCCGTCCTCGGCCAGCAGCGCCTTGTTCGCGCTGACCACCGACTTGCCAGCCTTCAGCGCGTCGACCAGCCAGCTGCGGGCCGGCTCGATGCCGCCGACCACCTCGACGACCAGGTCGACGTCCTCGCGGACCACCAGCGCGTGTGCGTCCGTGGTGAACAGCGCCGGGTCGATTCCCAGGGCACCGCGATCCCGGCCGCTGCGGCGGACGGCGATGCCGGCCAGTTCCAGCGGTGCGCCGATGCGCGCGGTCAAATCGTCCGCCTGCGTCTGGAGCAGTCGGACGACCTCGCGGCCGACCGTGCCGCAGCCGAGCAACGCGACCCGGAGGGGTCGCTTCTCGGACTCCTTGCTCGTCATCCGACGTCCAGCCGCATGAGGTCGTCCTCCGTCTCGCGCCGGACCAGGACCTTTCCGGTCCCGTCGGCCACCGCGACCACCGGTGGACGCGGCGTGTGGTTGTAGTTACTCGCCATGCTCCGGCAGTACGCGCCGGTCGCCGCGACGGCCAGCAGGTCGCCGGGCACCGTGTCGGACGGCAGCCAGACGTCCTTCACGACGACGTCGCCGCTCTCGCAGTGCCGACCGACCACGCGGGCCAGCATCGGCGGCGCCGTGCTGGCCCGAGAGGCCAGCACGCACGTGTACTCGGCGTCGTAGAGGGCGGTGCGCAGATTGTCGCTCATGCCACCGTCGACGCTCACGTAGGTGCGGGTCCCGCTGCCGGTGTCCACCGGCTTGACGGTGCCGACCTCGTAGAGCGTGACGCCGGCCGGGCCGACGATCGCGCGTCCCGGCTCCACCGCGATCCGGGGCAGCGCGAGGCCGGCCGTCGAGCACTCGGTCTCGACGATCCGGCGCAGCTCCTTCGCGACCGCGTCGATCTCGATCGGCGTGTCGCCGGTGACGTAGGCGATACCCAGGCCGCCACCGAGGTCGATCTCGGGCAGCTCGACGTCGTGTTCGTCGCGGATCTGCCGCAGCAGCCCGACCAGCCGGTGCGCGGACACCTCGAAGCCGGACGTGTCGAAGATCTGCGAGCCGATGTGGCTGTGCAGGCCGACCAGCTCCAGGCCGGGCTGACGCAGGACCCGGGCCACCGCCTCGGCGGCCTCGCCACCGGAGAGCGAGAACCCGAACTTCTGGTCCTCGTGGGCGGTCGCGATGTACTCGTGCGTGTGCGCCTCGACGCCGACCGTGACCCGGATCAGCACCTGCACCGTCGTTCCGGCCTGCTGGGCGATCTCGGCGAGGCGGACGATCTCCACGAACGAGTCGATCACCACGCGGCCGATCCCGGCCTCCACCGCACGCCGCAGCTCCGCGGTCGACTTGTTGTTGCCGTGCAGCGCGATCCGCTCCGGCGGGAACCCGGCGGTGAGCGCCACCGTCAGTTCACCACCGGTGCAGACGTCCAGGTGCAGGCCCTCCTCGGCGACCCAGCGGGCGACCCCGCGGGAGAGGAACGCCTTGCCCGCGTAGAACACGTCGCCGCCGGTGAACGCCTCGGCGTAGCCGCGGGCCCGAGCCCGGAAGTCGCGCTCGTCCAGCACGATCGCCGGCGTGCCGAACTCGGCGGCCAGGTCCCGGACGTCGACGCCGCCCAAGTGCAGGACGCCGTCGACCCGGGTGGCGCCGGCCGGCCAGATCCCCGGGTCGAGCGCGTTGAGGTCGCCGGCGGGACCGCCCAGGTGGGAAGCGGGCAGAACCTCGGCGTGGCGAGGTCCTGCCGGGTGAGCCCTCACATCCGCCCCCTCAGGATCTCAGCAGCGGAGACGCCGCGTCCCACGGGCCGGTTCACATCCGCCCCCTCAGGATTTCAGCAGCGCAGACGCCGCGTCCCACGGGCCGGTTCACATCCGCCCCCTCAGGATTTCAGCAGCGCAGACGCCGCGTCCCACGGGCCGGTTCACATCCGCCCCCTCAGGATTTCAGCAGCGCAGACGCCGCGTCCCACGGGCCGGTTCACATCCGCTCCGGAGCGGAGACGCCGAGCAGGCCTAGTCCGTTCGCGACGACCGTGCGGGTGGCCACGTTGAGCCAGAGCCGGGTCCGGTTGAGGTCGGTGATCTCCTCGTCTCCCTTCGGGATCACCCGGCACTCGTCGTACCAGCGGTGATAGGTGCCTGCGAGCGATTCCAGGTAGTGCGCGATCCGGTGCGGTTCGCGCAGCTCGGCCGCGCTCGCCACCACGCGGGGGAACTCGCCCAGCGCGCCCAGCAGCGCCGACTCGCGCTCGTGCGTGAGCAGTTCCGGCTTGAACGCAGTCTCGTCGAGCGTGATGCCTACGTCAGCTGCGTTTCTGATGACGGCCGCCGTGCGAGCCGCGACGTACTGCACGTAGAACACCGGGTTGTCGTTGCTGCGCCGGGCCCAGAGGTCCAGGTCGATGTCGATCGTCTGGTTGACGCTGGAGCGGGAGAGCGCGTACCGGGACGCGTCGACCCCGATCGCGTCCACGAGCTCTTCCATCGTGACGACGGTCCCGGCGCGCTTCGACATCCGGACCGGCTGGCCGTCCTTGACCAGGTTGACGAGCTGACCGATCAGTACCTGGATGTTGTAGTTCGGGTCGTCGCCTGCGCAGGCCGCGAGCGCCCTGAGCCGCTGCACGTACCCGGTGTGGTCGGCTCCGAGCATGTAGATGCAGATCTCGAACCCGCGCGCCCGCTTGTCGAGGTAGTAGGCGGCGTCCCCGGCGACGTAGGCGGCCTCGCCGTTGCTCTTGATGATCGGCCGGTCCTTGTCGTCCCCGAAGTCGGTGGTGCGGAGCCAGACCGCGCCGTCCTTCTCGAAGATGTGACCATGCTCACGGAGCGTGGCGACCGCCCGCTCGACCGCGCCGGACTCGAACAGCGAGTTCTCGTGGAAGTAGACGTCGAACTCGACGCCGAAGTCGCGCAGGCTGTTCTTCACCTCGTCGAACATCAGGTCGACGCCGACCCGGCGGAAGACCTCCTGCGGGTCGTCGCTGGCCAGCGCGTCGGGCTCCCGGCGCAGGACCTCGGCCGCGATCTCGCCGATGTAGTCGCCGCCGTACCCGTCCTCCGGGGTGGGCTCGCCCTTCGCCGCAGCCAGCAGCGACCGCGCGAACCGGTCGATCTGCGCGCCGTGGTCGTTGAAGTAGTACTCGCGGGTCACCTCCGCGCCGGACGCCTCCAGCAGCCGGGCCAGCGAGTCGCCGACCGCGGCCCACCGCACGCCGCCGATGTGTACCGGTCCGGTGGGGTTCGCCGAGACGAATTCGAGGTTGATGCGCAGCTTGTCCAACGTGTCGGTGCGCCCGTAGGCGGCACCGGCCGTGACGATCGCGCGCGCCAGCTCGCCCTGCGCGGCGGCGTCGAGCGTGAGGTTGAGGAAGCCGGGCCCGGCGACGTCGGCCTTCGCGACGCCGTCGACGCCCGCGAGGGCCTCCGCCAGCCAGCTCGCCAGGTCCCGGGGCACCACCCCGGCGCGCTTCGCGACCTGCAGTGCGACGTTCGTCGCGTAGTCGCCGTGCTCCGGGTTACGGGGTCGCTCCACCGTCACCGCGTCGGGCAGCATCTGCGGATCGAGTCCGCGCTCGGCGAAGACAGCGCGCGCGGCAGCGAGGATCGCGGCCGAAAGGGCATCGGGAGTCACTACGTCATGCTATCGAGCGTCGCTGGGCAGCCCCGCCCGCTACCGTGGGGGCGAGCGCACGCGTGCCCCGCGGGCCGAGCGCGCGGAACGAGACGCGATCATGAGTCGTTACCTGATCGGGCCTCGGTTGCCTGGAGTGCCGGCCCGCACGCACGGTCCGCATCCTCCCCGGGGCCTTCGCCAGCACGGCGGGCCCGCGCACGGAAGTCATGAAAGGTCCCATGCCGTCCAACAGCACGCAGCGCAGGTCCGGTTCCGGTAAGCGGCCCGAGCGCGCCTCGACCGGCAAGTCGACCCCGGCCGAGAAGGTCGCGAGCACGCCGACCGAGCCCACGGCCGAGGCGGCCGACCCCGACACGCCCGGCACCGAGACGCCGAGCGCCGAGAAGTCCGGCGCGACGAAGGCTGCCGAGAAGAGCACGGGCGCCAAGACGACGGCGAAGACCACCGCAGCCAAGGCGGGTGCCACGAAGCCCGGTGCCGCCAAGCCAGGGAAGTCCACCCCCGGCCGCGCGGGTTCCGGCGGCGGGAAGGGCCCGACCGGTCGGGGGCCCGGCAAGGGGCCGGCCGGCAAGGGCGGCGGCCGCGGCCGGCAGCCGGTGAAGGTCGTCAAGGCGGGCCTGCCCTGGGGCAACATCGCGCTCGGCGGCATCGTGGCGATCGTCGCGCTGAGCATCATCGGCTACGGCGTCTGGTACTCGTGGGACGCCAGCAAGCCGTTCGGCGAGCGCCGGTCGCAGCAGATCGACGGCGTGCAGAACTACCGGGCCAAGGACGTCAAGTGGCTCACCCAGAACCACGTCGGCGGCAAGGTGAAGTACGAAACCGCACCGCCGGTGGGCGGTAACCACAACGGCGCGTGGGAGAACTGCAACGGCGACGTCTACGCCAAGCAGATCCCGAACGAGCACGCCGTGCACAGCCTCGAGCACGGCGCGGTCTGGGTGACCTACAACCCCGACCTGCCGCAGGCGCAGATCGACCAGCTGGCCAAGAAGGTCAAGGGCAAGGACTACATGCTGATGAGTCCGTACCCGGGGCTCGACAAGCCGATCTCGCTGCAGGCGTGGGGCTTCCAGCTCAAGGTCGACAGCGCGAGCGACAAGCGGATCGACGAGTTCATCACCCAGTTCCGGCTGAACGCCACCGTGGAGTCCGGCGCGAGCTGCTCGAACGGCGTCACCGTGACCGGTGACACGCCGCAGGAGGCCGGGGCCACCGACGGGATGAACCCCGGTAGCTGACCGAACTCGGTAATCGACAGGACTCTGTAGCCGATTGGGGTGGGGTGGCGCACGGACGGGGGTTCGTCGGCGCGCGGCGTCGGCTCGACGAACTCGACGCAGAGGACGCTTCGGCCGGCGTCGGTGACGACGCCGGCGACGTCTCGTCGGCCGAGCCGACGACTAACGACGAGGCGGACGCTCAGCCGCGCGCCGACCACGACGGAGCGGACAGCGGGGGCACCGCCGCGCGGCGGTCGGGGCGGAAGACGCGCATCTTCCGTGCGGTGATGGCCGCGCTGCTGGTGCTGGCGGTCGGACTCGGCGTCGGCTTCTGGGCGGGGAAGCCGCACCGGCCGGGCGACGACTCGGCGGACGCCGGCTTCACCCGCGACATGCTGACCCACCACGCCCAGGCCGTGACGATGGCGTCGCTGGAGTACCGGGTCACCACCGACGGAGGGCTGCGGCAGCTCGCGATCGACATGACGCTGACCCAGCAGGCGCAGATCGGTCTGATGATCGGCTGGCTGCGCAGCTGGGACCTGACGCCGACCAGCACCGAGCCCGCGATGGCGTGGATGCCCGATGGCGGACGGACGCTGATCGTCGACGGACGAATGCCCGGCATGGCCAGCGACGCTCAGTTGCGGCAGCTGCGCACGTCCACCGGCACCGCCAGGGACCTGCTCTTCATCGAGCTGATGATCCAGCACCACCTGGGCGGTATCCACATGGCGGACGCCGCGCTGAAGCAGGCAGAGGACGACCAGGTGCTGCACCTGGCGCGGGAGATCAAAACGTCGCAACAGTCGGAGATCGACGCGTTGCAACAGGCACAGAAGCGGTTGAGCGGAGAGAAATGAGCTCGACGTCGCCCGGCGAGTCACCACCGCACGGGGAGGTCCCGCCCGCACCGGACGGCACACCGGGTTACCCGCCGCCGGGATACCCGCCGAACGCCCCGCCGGGCGGGTACCCGTCCAGCGGCTACCCGCCGCCGACCGGCTTCCCGCCGCCCGGCGGATTTCCGCCCCCGACCGGCTTCCCGCCTCCTGGCGGCTTTCCACCCCCGGCAGGCTTCCCGCCGCCGGGTGGAGCCAAGCCGCCGCGCAGCAACGGCAAGCTCGTCGCGGGCATCGTCATCGGCGTCGTGCTGGTGCTGCTGGTCTGCGGCGGCATCGTCACCACCACCGTGCTGGTGCTGAACAACAGCCCGAGCACCTCGACGGCGACCACGATCGACGGCGTCGTGGACTACCGCAAGACGCAGCCGGAGATCCTCACGACCAAGCACGTCGACAGCGCCCCCGGCTACCCGGTCACACCGCCGGTCGGTGGCGACCACAACACCCAGTGGCAGAACTGCCAGGGCGACGTCTACGCCGCGAAGATCGACGACACCCGCGCCGTCCACAGCCTCGAACACGGCGCGGTCTGGATCACTTACCGGCCAGGCCTCCCGGCCGACCAGCTCGAAGCGCTGAAGCGGCGCGTCGTCGGCAAGAACTACACGATGCTGAGCCCGTACCCCACCCTCGACCAGGCGATCTCGCTGCAGGCCTGGGGTTATCAGCTCAAAGTCGACGACGCCGACGACGAGCGCATCGACGAATTCCTGACCAAGTACCGCATGTCCGCGTCGATCGAGTCCGGCGCGCCCTGCAGCAACGGCTCAACAGCCACCGACTGACGCCGGGCCCGACAGGCGTTGCACACTCGCATCCCCGATAGCGGCCAGAAGTGTGCAACGCCTCCCCGGACCTGATGCGCGAGCTGCCGAGGGCTGCTGCTAGGCTTTAGCCGTTCCTGAGCCCCCGTAGCTCAGGGGATAGAGCACCGCCCTCCGGAGGCGGGGGCGCAGGTTCGAATCCTGCCGGGGGCACTCGCTAATGATCGACGTTGCGCTTGGTCGCCAGCCGGATCGGATCGGGCCACCGAACGTCCCACGCCCAGCCCAGTCGCTCGAACACCCAGATCAGCCGAGCCGACGGATCGAGCTGTCCGCGCAGCACTCCGTGGCGCGCACCGGTCGGGTCGGCGTGGTGGGAGTTGTGCCAGCTCTCGCCGAACGACAGGATCGCCAGCGGCCAGAAGTTCGTCGCCCGGTCCTTGTCCCTGCTGACGAACGGCCGAGAGCCGACGACGTGGCAGATCGAGTTGACCGACCAGGTCACGTGGTGCAGCAGCGCCATCCGCACGAGACCGCCCCAGAACAGGCCGGTCAGCGCGCCCGTCCAGGACCAGGTGACGAGGCCACCGATCACGGCGGGGGTCAGAAGCGAGACCGCGATCAGCGGGCCGAACAACCGGTCCACGGTCCGCATGTCGCGGTCGGCGACGAGATCGGGCGCGAAGCGAGCCCGGTTGGTCGTCTCCTTGTCGAAGAACCATCCGCAGTGGGCGTAGAACAGGCCCTTGGCCAGGGCGCCGACGCTCGTCCCGTACCGCCACGGGGAGTGCGGGTCGCCCTCTCGGTCGGTGAACGCGTGATGGCGACGATGGTCGGCCACCCACTGGATGACCGAGCCTTCGACCGCCAGCGAGCCGGCGACGGCCAGCGCCACCCGGAGCGGGCGACGGGCTTTGAACGAACCATGGGTGAGGTAGCGGTGGTATCCGACCGTCACCCCGAGCCCCGTGATCACGTAGCCGGTGACGGCCATCGCGGCGTCGAGGGCCGTGAGACCCCAGCCCCAGGCGAGCGGCACGGCGGCGACCAACGCGACGAACGGCAGGGCGACGAAGGTCCACAGGGTGACCAACGAGAGGGTGGAGTGCGGGCTGTCGATCAGCAGCGGCTTCGGCTGACGGGGCGCCGGCGCCGGTCTGGTGGGGGCGGAGGTATCTGTGCTCATGCCATGGCTCCTCGGCGCACCTCGTCGGCTCACCCGTCGTAGTGACGAGCGGTTACCGGACGGGGACGTAGCGAACGAATACTGGACGGGCCGCGGAGTCTGGGCGGCCGGCCACCGTGGACGTGTCCACACAGTGGGGCAATTGTCGTGTACCCGAATTTTCGCCGAGGAAACCGGCCATCGCGGATTGCGTCGATCAGCCCGGGACGAACATGCCTTTCCGCAGCTGGGCCAATGTTGCGGACAGCAGTCGCGAGACATGCATCTGGGAGACACCGATCTCCTGCGCGATCTGCGTCTGGGTCTGCTCCTCGACAAACCTCAGGTACAGGATCCGGCGTTCCCGCGGCGGCAACGCCGCCACCAGCGGGGCGAGCGCCTCGTGGTCGTCCACCCGCTCGAACGGTCGGTCGAGATCGGGGAGCAGGTCGCCCAGCGTCGGCGCGCCCGGCCGCGGCGTGCTCGGCCGGTCCAGCGATCCGGCCGTGTACGCGTCGCCGGCCTGCAGTCCCTCGATGACCTGCTCCCGAGGTAGTCGCAGATACGTGGCGAGCTCACCGGCCGTGGGCGCGCGGCCGGTGCGGTGCGACAACTCCTGCGTCGCAGCGCGCAGCTGCAGATGCAGCTCTTGCAGACGACGCGGCACCCGCACGTCCCATCCGCGGTCCCGAAAATGTCGGCGCAATTCCCCGGTGATCGTCGGAATCGCGTACACGGGGAAGGCAATTCCCCGACCAGGGTCGAAACGATCGACGGCCTTGATCAGCCCGACGCGGGCGACCTGCACCAAGTCGTCGAGGGGCTCACCGCGGTCGCGAAAGCGCCACGCCAGGTTGCGTGCGAGCGACAGATATTCGGTGACCAGCGCGTCCCGAACCACACCTCGTTGTCGGTCGTCGACGGCCAGTCCCGCGAGCCGCACGAACAGCCCGTCCACCACTGCAGGGTCCGGGCGTGTGCCGGCGAGCCGGTCGGCACGGTCCGGAGTCTTCTCAAGCGTGTCCGGGCTCACGGGGCCTCCTCGGCACGTCGAGACCGGATGCCCGCGACGCCTTGCCATAGCACGCGATCCGGTTCGGACGGGCGATCCCGTACAGCCGAGCACGGATCAGCGCTCTCGCACCTTTAGTAACCAGTTCCCGGGTGAACGAACCCTCGTACCGAGTCGGCCGGCTACTCCAGGAGATCCTCGGCGTCGAGGTCTTCCAGGCGAACCGCGTCCCGGCCATCGAAGACGACGAGTACCCCGTCGGCGGTCGGGCCGCCCTCCGCGAACCGCAGGACCCACTCGCTGCCCGGGTAGAACGTGATCTCCGGACCGGCCAGCCGAGCTGCGTCCCCCACCGAGGTCCGCGCCAGGCGCGTCGCCGCGTCGACGTACCGGTCGGTGTCGAGCAGGACGTCCGCGAGCAACAGCAGATCGACCTCGGCGACGTCCTGCCCCTGTTGCAGGAGGATGCTGAACCAGCCCTCGGTCAGGAACCGCCAGAGCACGATGCCCTGCGGGCCCTCCTCCGGCTCCACCAGGAATCGCAGCGCCCGCACGGCGGAACCGTCGATACCGGCACGCGCTGCGGTCCGGCGAGGATCCGCGTCGAAAGCGTCGATCGCTTCGCGGGACGGGAAGCTGAGCAGATGCGCTTCCGTGCAGCCGTCCGCCGACCGGACGCGTCGCTCGACCAGCGCCCCGTGATCGGGCAGCAAGCCCAGCACGAGTTCCTCGTACCGCGCCAGGTTCTGCGCTTGGTCAGGAGGAACTCGAACAAAGGCCACCATCGTCAGGCTGGTCATGACCCGACACTAATCCCCCGACGTCCGGAGCCTCGGACGAGCGTCGTCCACTGTCCCCAGCACGTAACTACTGACTGCTATCGTTCCGGATGTTTGAGTAGCGCTTCCATCGCCGTTAGTACCACTTCGCGCGAGCCGAGACCCCGCTCGTTCGGTACCGGGTTTCAGCGACCGATCAACCCACCGCCGCTAGCCGGCGCGCATGCCGCAGGCGACGCCTCGTCGACGCCTCCAGGCCTCTCCGCGCCGCATCTCGGACGGTCGGGTCCGTCCACGAGGGGCCCTCGTGACCGTTCGATACAGCTTTGTCAGCACTTACCCGCCGACCCGCTGCGGCCTGGCCGGTTACACGGCTTCACTCCGCGCCGCGTTGCCCGGCGACGACGCCGTTGACCGGCCCGTCATCAGGGTGACGGAGGAGGCGCGGGACGACTCACCGCCCGAGGTGGTCGCCGAGCTGCTGGCCGGCGACCGGGGCAGTCTGCGGCGCGCGGCGAGCGAGATCAACCTCACCGACGTCGCGATCGTCCAGTACGAAGACGGCCTCTACGGCGGCCCCGACGGAGAAGAGGTGCTCGCCCTGCTGGACGCGATCCGGGTGCCGCGGATCGTCGTACTGCGCACCGTTCCCGCCGCTCCCTCGTGGCGGCAGCGGTGGGTGCTGCAGTCCATCCTGGACCGGTCCGAAGCGATCGTCCTGTTGACCGTCGCGGCGAAGAATTGCCTGGCGGCCGAGTACCGGGTCGCTCCCTCGAGACTCCACGTCATACCGTACGGCGCCCATCCGGTCGGACCACCGGCACCAGTCCGACCTCGCGGACGACCCACCGTCGTGACCTGGGCGCTGCTCGGCCCGGGCGAAGGCATCGAGTGGGGCATCGACGCTCTGCGAGAGCTGCATGACCTCGAACCGCGGCCGCAGTACGTCATCGCCGGCCCAACCCACCCGAGGGTGCTCGCGCTCGAGGGCGAGGCGTACCGGGAACGGTTGTCGGCGCACGTCCGCCGCTGCGGACTGGACGACTACCTCCACTTCGACGAGCAGTGCGGCGACGCCGCATCGCTGGAACGGTTGATCGCTGCCGCCGACGTCGTCCTGCTGCCCTACGACTCCCCGACCAGATCTCCTCCGGGGTGCTGAGCCAGGCCGTCGCGGCACCTCCTGCCGGTGGTGGCGACTCCGTTCCCACAGGCGTTGGAGATCCTGGCCGATGGGGCCGGCCGGCTGGTCCCGTACCGCGACCCGTACGAAGCGTAAGGTTGGCACGCGTCGTACGGAGGAGGGCCATGCAGCGCCCGGTACGCAGCCAGTCGACCGGCTCCTCCTCGAGGTGTCGGCGGTCGGCTGCTGCTCCGTGACCGCGGATAGGCGCGCGAAGGTGCTCGCCGCACTTGCGGAGCAGGATCCTGGCCTGCCGATGCAGGAGAGGATCTGCGCTACGGCGGTCCTGGCGCTACCGGTCACCGGGGCCGGGCTGAGCCTGATCGGTGGTGCTCGCGGCCATCGCATTCTGGTCCACGGCACCGACCCGGTGGCCCAGCGGCTGGAAGACCTCCAGCTGACGTTGGGCGTGGGGCCGTGCGTGGAGAGCGTCCGCCGCGGCGGCCCTGTGCTGGTGCCGGACCTGGAACGTCAGCCGGACGCACGATGGCCCGGGTTCATCCGCCCGGCGCTGGAGGCCGGTGTGCGTGCGATGTTCGCCTTCCCGCTACAGGTCGGCGCGGTCTGTCTCGGGGCGCTCGACCTGCACCGGGACCGGGTCGGTGGCCTCGTCGACGACCACCTGGCGGATGCCCTGGTGTTCACCGACCTGGTGACGGCGACCCTGCTGGACGCCCCGCTCGACGGCGTCAATGCGGGGCACGGGCCGAGTGACTGGCTGAGCCGCGCGGACAGCGTCGTCTACCAAGCATCGGGCATGGTGAAGGTGCAGCTCGGTGTGTCGATCGACGACGCGCTGCTGCGCATGCGTGCCCACGCGTTCCTGCGCGATCAGACGATCTCCGCGGTCGCCCAGGAGGTCGTGAACCGTCGGCTGCGGTTCGACCCCGATCCGTAGCAACGATCGCGCACCCGTTCCGGATGGCCGGCAAGACCCCTTCGATGCCCCGGCAAGCAGGAGAGATCACCATGGACCTTGTGGACGAGGCCACACGCCCGGACGACGGGCGCGAGGGCCGGCTGGCCGCCGCCTTCGTCCAGCTTGCTGACACGTTGGTCGACGATTTCGACGTGATCGACCTGCTCGCGCTGCTGGCGGAGTACTGCGTCGACCTGGTCGGCGCCACCGCGAGCGGCATTTTGCTCACCGATCAGCGCGGGGCTCTGCGGGTGGCCGCAGCCTCGTCGGAGGCCGCCTGGGTGATGGAGCTGTTCGTGTTGCAGGAGGACGAAGGCCCCTGCTACGAGGCCTGCCGCACGGGGCTGTCGGTATCGGAGCCGGATGTCGCCAGCTCGACGTCGCGATGGCCGACGTTCAGCGCACGCGCGCGGGAGGTCGGCTTCGGGGCGGTGCACGCCCTGCCGCTGCGGCTCCGGGGAGAGACCATCGGAGCGTTGAGCCTGTTCTCCAGCGCGACCGGCCCCCTACCGGCCCAGCAAGCCTTGTTGGCCAGAGCGTTCGCCGACGTAGCGACCATCGGCATCCTGCAGCAACGGGCGATCCACGAGCGTGAGGTGCTCGCCGAGCAACTCCAGACGGCTCTCAACAACCGGGTCGTCATCGAGCAGGCCAAGGGCGTCCTCGCCGAGCGGCACGAGCTCGGCCTCGAGGCCGCGTTCTCCCTCCTGCGAAGCACCGCGCGCAAGCGTCGAAGCCGTCTGATCGACCTGGCCAGGGCCGTGGTGGCCGACTCCGAAATTCTCGGCGACTGATTCGTTCCTTCGCGCGTCATTGTTTCCCCGACGAGATCCGGCTCCCCGAATGTCGAGCCGGTCCCTGGACGTCCGATCGGCGCGTAACGAACGGCTCACCCGGGTGTAGGCTCGGGGGTGAACGGAGGCTCCGCCCCTGGTATCCCTACCAGCGAGTGGGCGAACCATTTCCCAGTGCCGGGTTCCATGATTTCCACGTTCGCGAAATCGGCTCGGCTGCTCGGGAGTTCCGCTGATTCGATGAACAATGCCGCGGCCGAATCCCCTTGGCACGGACGAGTCGGTCGGAGAATCCGCTTCACCGAAGCAATGGAGTAATCGATGACGAGCCCCGTGACTATCACCGAGGACCGAGCGACCGGCCCCGACGAGAAAGACTCCGCCGTTCAAATCTGCGATGTCTGCGCGCACGCCGCCGAGGGGCACGACCCCATCTCGCGTCGCTACTGCGCCGCCACGCTGGCGAACGCGCTGAGCCGCAACTGCATCTGCCCCTGATCGGGCCGGTCCGGCCGGCCGGCCGGCCGACGTCGCCGT